>CALLVY010000426.1 GCA_938015925.1 uncultured Saprospiraceae bacterium | reverse complement strand
TACACCGATGTTTCCGCCACGGGTATTGGTGGGATTTCCTGTATTCTGTTGAGGCTTTAGGGGGATTTTAAAAATGGCATCTTGGCTTGTTGCCTGGGATGGATTATTATCTTGAAAAGGGCCCGTTGGATAGGCGGGAATCCCATTGGTACTTACAAAAACGAAATCATCAGAGTATTCTACTTTTTGGCAATTGTATAGAATCCCATTGTCAATGGCGGTTCCATTTCCGGCTACATAATAAGTTCCGGTACCAGAAGTATTTTGTAGCCACGAAGTGATCGCTGGGCTGAGTTGTGCTTGCGCCATTAAGGCAAAAGCGAATAAGCAGCAGGTAAAGGTTAGTTTTTTTATCATTTTGAATTAATTAGTTTTTTTTGGAAAAAAGAAGGCTCTTGGAAATTGATGCTTGGGATCAAAAACAAATTTTTTATCGTTTAGCGTCAGCAAAAAAGCGATCAAATCTACTTTTTCATTAACAGTCAATGCCATGGGGTCTTCTAATGCTTTAGCGAGATTGGGGCTTTTGTTTTTACTCGTGGTATAGTGTTGAAGAACTTGATTTAATTTTTGAAAACGACCATCGTGCATATAGGGAAAAGTGTAGCTCAAGTTTCGCAAACTCGGAATTTTAAAAAGCAAACTATCTGCGGGTTGTTTGCTAATCATTCCTTTGCCATAATCCTGTAAACTCGAATCAATGGCCAGTCCATTATTGGCAAATTCATGATTGGTAAAAAGTGGTTCGCTATGGCAGGAGTTACAGTTTTTTTGAAATAAAACATAACCGTTTTGCTCTTGTGGACTAAATTCGGCTTGCCCTTTTTTTACCTCATCGTATTTGGATGCACTGGAAATAAGCGTCAACTGAAATTGAGACAAGGCTTTTAAAAGATGTTCTCCCGTAACCAAACTATCCTGAAAAGCTTCGAAAAAAGAAGCAGGATATTGCACATGATTTTGTAGTTTTTTGACCACTTCTGCCATAGATTCATTCATCTCCAAAGGATGACTGATAGGCGCTAGCGCTTGCATGTCGAGGTGATTGATGGCACCATCCCACATAAATGATTTTTGCCAGGCCAAATTAAAAAGAGCGGGCGCATTGCGCGTACCAATTTGATCATCAATGCCATGACTCAAATCATGGTCGGTATGGGCAAAGGCATTATAAGGCGAATGACAGGAAGCACAAGAGATTGTATTGTTTTTGGAAAGAATAGGATCGTAGAATAAAGCCCTACCTAAAGCAATTTTTTCTTTTGATAGGGGATTCTTTTTTAAGTCATAAACAGGAGCAGGAAAATAATCGGGATACTCCAATGTTTCAAAACTGTTGACTCCAAAAGCCAAACATCCTAGTGCGAAAAATAATAAGAGTACCTTGTTTTTCATTAGCTATTCTACGATAGAAAAAATAGAAGCGACCAAAGGCGCTAGCTTAAGCGCTTCTTCGTTGGGGCTCATCACTTGATAGGTTTTGCTCAAATCAACTTGCTCAAAAAAATGATCCAAGTTGATCTGTATTTGAATGTTCTGACTGGCTACTGTTTCTAGTGCGATTTCCTGCAAAGTATTATAAGGCGCCTGGTAACCACCGATATGGAATTGAAAGCGATTTTTCCGGGCCGGACAATGCGCCGCATTGCCTTCCAGTTTAAAGTTGATATAACCACTTTGCCAAGTCCAATACATCCCCTTGGTAGGGTCCAAATCACCACCCATCGCTCCGGATACATTGCACAAGCTATCCAAACCCAAATGAAATCGGACTTGAGAGTAAGCAAGCTCTTTTGGGATTTCTAGTGGAAGAATCAAGCTCTCCGCATCCGCAGCATCCAATAGATGAAAGCTGTTTTCTTCCGAAAAAACGACTTCGTCACCATTGTATAAGGTAACTTGAGAAATATAAAACTGGAGTTTTTCTATTTGCAAGGGGGCTTGCGTTGCATTAGGGGAACGTTCTTCTAGGTGTATTGTTTCCCCAGAAAACAAGGGAATAAAAGAAAGCACCAGCTCTTGCGCATCCTGAGCAGACAAGAGGGCACTAGAAAAAAATAGCAAGAACAGGGAAAAATATTTCATAAATACCGAAGTGTTTTAGGTTAGTACACCGTGTATTAGATGCCTTAAAATTAAAAAACCTTCGGGAGCTAAGGATTTATTATTTAATAAGTACGATTACCAGAAATAGGTAATTAGGACAACAAAAACACCTAATGGTTTAAAAGGAGTTTGTTTTTTATTTCCCCTTTAGTCTGCCACAAATTTTACACGCTCCATTTCTCCTTTAGCGCTTAGAAAATAGCAATTGGTCTTCCTGCAAGAAAACCTGAGCTTGAATAAAAGTAAAAGACTGGATAAATAGGAAGAAGAGAAATAATTGGAGTTTAAGAAACTTGCGTGACATGTGATAGGCTTTTTTGAAATCAATAGAGGAGGTAAAATACGATTTTCTTAGCTGCTTAAAGAATGGCAGAAATCTATTGATTAATAGGCGACTAAGGTGAGGGCGAGGAAACTTAAGCTTGGTTAAATTCAGACCGATTTAACTTTGTTTTTTTTGTTGCGGTATCTTAGGTAAAGGGGGATCAAGGAAAAGAAGACTGAAATGAGTAATAACCCTTCCTGCCAATAGCCAGCTTTAGGCGCAAAGGCCATACCTGCTATCAAGAAAAGGAAGCCAAGTAATCCAAAGAGGGTTTCATTAAGGAATGATTTTTTCTGATAGGCTTCCACCAAATAAAAGATGATCCCGATAAAAGCGACAAACAAATAAAAAAATAGAAAAAGTAGACGAAGTTGTGTCATGATACTTTATTTTTCGTAGAAGTTGTTTGAAAAGTCGTGATGAAATTATTGATAAGTGCTTGTCAATCAAGACGAAGCTCATTTTTTGTTTCGTAGCCAAAGCTACGGTGACCAAAAATAGCTGAAGTATTGGTTGTCAATGACTTGTCAAGAAA
>CALLVY010000425.1 GCA_938015925.1 uncultured Saprospiraceae bacterium | reverse complement strand
AAAGAGGTAATGATTTATGGAGGTACTTCGGCCGAACTCAAAAATGAGCAATTGCAAAGTCGCTTTTTTTTGGTGCGCCATGCAGAAAAAGTACTCCAACAGAAAGACCCGGATTTGTTGCCGGAAGGACAGGAGAGAGCGAAGCGCCTCGCCCAGATTTTGAATAAGATTCCAATGAGGAGAATCTATTCTACCAATTATAGGCGAACGCAATTGACGGCTGCTCCCATTGCGGCCGATATGCATTTGCAAGTGATTAATTATGTGCCCAAAGATGGTCCTGAAATTTTTAGTCAACTGCTGGAACAACCCGGAAATGGCAATTACCTTTTTGTCGGTCATTCCAATTCAATACCGCGAATGGTGAATCATTTAACCGGAAAAGAAGTATACCAAAATATTCCAGAGGATGTTTACGACAAAATTTTTATCGTAAGTGTCTACGAAAATCAAGAAGTCGAAGTTCTGGAATTAAAATATTGATAGTAAAAGAGCAAGATTTTTTCACCACCACCCAATAGCTCTTTAAAACATACAACACTCATTTTATGACTTTATCAACACGTTACAACCCGAAAGAAATAGAAGATAAATGGTACCAGCATTGGATGGACAAGGAATATTTTTATTCCACGCCAGATGATCGTGAGGCCTATAGCATCGTGATTCCTCCTCCGAACGTGACGGGAATGCTACACATGGGGCATATGCTCAATAATACCATTCAAGATATTTTGATCCGCAAAGCGAGACTGGAAGGTAAAAATGCCTGCTGGGTTCCTGGTACCGATCATGCCTCGATTGCAACGGAAGCGAAAGTCGTTAAATTGCTAAGAGAGCAGGGAATCAAAAAATCGGATTTGACACGAGAGGAATTTATGGTTCATGCCTGGGAGTGGAAAGAAAAATATGGTGGAATCATTTTAGATCAACTCAAAAAATTGGGCGCCTCTTGTGATTGGAAACGAACTCGATTTACTTTGGAAGATAGCCTGAGCAAAGCGGTATTGGAAATTTTTGTAGACCTCCATAAAAAAGGAAAAATCTATCGAGGCTTGCGGATTGTCAATTGGGATCCAGTTGCCCTCACCGCCTTGTCCAACGAAGAGGTAATCTTTACGGAAGAAAGATCTCACCTTTATCATGTTCGCTATCAAATCGAAGGGACCGAGGAATGGGTAACGATCGCGACTACTCGCCCGGAAACCATTCTGGGAGATACTGCCGTTGCCGTTAATCCAAACGATGAAAGGTACACGCATCTGAAAGGAAAACGAGCCATCATTCCGATGGCCAATCGATCGGTACCGATTATTTTTGATCGCTATGTAGAAGTAGAGTTTGGTACTGGAGCCCTTAAGGTAACCCCTGCTCACGATGCCAATGATTATGAAATCGGTCAACGACACCAACTAGAAACCGTAGATATTTTCAATGAAGATGGAACCATGAGCGAAACCGCTGGTTTTTACATCGGAGAAGATCGTTTTAAAGTACGGAAGAAGATCGTAAAAGAATTAGAAGCTTCTGGGCATATTGTAAAAATCGAAGACTATAATAATAAGGTGGGGCGCTCCGAGCGAACCAATGCGGTAGTTGAACCACGTCTGATGAAACAGTGGTTTCTAGGCATGAAAGACTTTGCCAAGACTGCCCTGGATGCTGTAGATTCCGGCGAAGTGAAATTCTATCCAGAGCACATGTGGAACATGTATCACAACTGGCTCAACGAAGACAATGTTCGCGACTGGTGTATCTCTCGCCAACTTTGGTGGGGACAACAAATCCCTGCCTGGTATTTGGGCGAAGACATCTTTGTAGCAAAAAGCGAAGAGGAAGCATTGGCGCAAGCCAAAGAAAAAACGGGCAATGCTAATCTAACGATAGCAGACCTAACTCGAGATGAAGATGTAGTAGATACTTGGTTTTCTTCTTGGCTCTGGCCGATTTCTGTTTTTGATGGTTTTGATAGTCCGGAGGAATTGCGGTATTATTATCCAACCAATGTATTGGTAACGGGTTGGGACATCATGTTTTTCTGGGTAGCCAGAATGATTATGGCGGGCTACGAATGGTCAGGTGATCTACTGGGAGAAGAAGCGGCTAAAAACAAAGGCGTGAAGCCCTTCCATGATGTATTTTTTACTGGTATGGTAAGAGATGAAAAACGTCGGAAGATGAGTAAGTCTTTAGGGAATTCGCCAGAAGCTTTGGAATTGATTGAGCGATATGGAGGGGATGGTGTTCGTTTTGGGATGCTGTCTAGTGCAGCAGCCGGTAATGATATCGTATTCGATGCGCCCATTGATCCCAAAACGAAAAGTGTTCTCAACGAAAGTAAATTGTGTGAGCAAGGGCAAAATTTCTGTAATAAAATCTGGAATGCTTTCCGGATGTTGGAAGGACTCGAAATAATGGATGCTCCCAAAGAGGAGAGTACCGCAGCTATCAATCAACTGGCAGGCGAGTGGTTTGAAAATAAATTGCAACAAACGATTGCCAAACATGAAGAGAGTTTTAAAACTTACCGATTGTCTGAAGTACTGATGGGTTTGTACAATTTAATTTGGAATGATTTCTTCTCGGAGTACTTAGAGTTTATCAAGCCAGATTATCAGCAACCGATTGATAAAGCGACTTATGAACAAGCGATTGGTTTCTTCGAAAGGCTGATGACTTTGTTGCATCCTTTTATGCCTTTCGTTACCGAAGAAATGTGGCATCAATTGCGGGACCGTGCCGATGGCGATGATTGTGTGATCAGTAAATATCCCGTAGCGAAAGCTTTTGATACTGCAGTTATTGAGCAATTGGATGCTGCGATTGAGGTGATTTCAAAAATCCGTTTCACCAGAGTACAGAATGGCATGAAGCAAAAGGAAGCGCTGAAATTGTCTGTTCTAAAAAGCGAAGGCGTGGAAAAACTGCTAGCTAAGCCAGGGATGAAAGAAGTGATTCTAAAAAGAGGCTACCTCTCTGCTTTGGAGTTTAGTGATACCGATGAAATAGAAGGGACCATTGCTTTTGTTGCGGGTACGGATAAGTTCTTTTTGGAAGCCAATATCGAAATTGATGTAGCGGCAGAAAAAGAGAAAATCGAAAAAGATTTAAAACATCAGCAAGGCTTTGCTACTGGTATAGAAAAGAAACTGAGCAATGAGCGATTTGTCAATAATGCCCCTCCGGCTGTTGTAGACAAAGAGCGTAAAAAGCTCGCAGATGCTCATGCTAAAATAAAATTACTGGAAGAATCACTCAAGGGCCTAGGCTAAAAAGATTCGACCTTTTTCTAAACGGAGTTGCTTTTACCAAAGAGCAACTCCGTTTTTTTTTGGATACTCCTAGTTGGTATTATTATTCGCATTAATGTGTTCTTGATAACAAGTCACCTGCCTTAGAAAAGTGACTTCAATCCCTATTCGGAGTTTAGTTACTGGTATAATTTGTTATTAGCGCTATTTTTTTTTACTAGACTGTAAGCCAGTGATATTATATATTCCTTTTCTTTTTTATGTTACGGTGATGCTCCGTCACACTTCCTGCTCTTATTGTAATTGCAAGTCTTTTTCTGGTACATAATGTGTCCCCACCTAAGGAAATGGATTGGTTTTTTGAATTTAATCATGTCGCAATTGACACAAAAATCAATCTTTTTATGCCCAGATTAAATAACGCGCAATAACATTTAGAAATGAAAAGTTTTACCCTCTATTCTTCTTTTTTACCAGTTCTGGTGACTACTCATTCTTATTCTAATACATCTACTTTTTCTTTCCTAAAAAGGTAATCCTTCTTTCGGAAGAAGCCCTTTATTAGTTTTTTCAAATACACTTTGAAAAACACTACTAGGGGCATGCTTAATTCTGCAAAGTAGATATGCTTTGTAATTTTTCATCCAAACATATTAAATATGCCCATCCTCGTAAACAAACTACTGCAAGTAGTAAGGAATTATGGATCGACCTTTAAGTTGAAAAGGTCCAATCAAATTTCTTTTTTCGTTTTTATGATCGCTCTTATGTCCTTCACCCCTCAAGCAGAGGCGGGTTGGTTGAGTTGGCTCAAAGATATTTTTAGTCCAGAAAATTCCACGACCTTAGTTGCTGGTCCAGGAGATCCTGCCTGCGTCAATACTAATGAAATCGGCGGTCTTGTTTTTCAAGATTATAATGCAGATGGAATCAAAGATACCGAAGAGCCTTTCCTTTATGGAGCGAGTGTTTCGCTTTATGATGACAATGGACAAGTTGGTCTTGCCATAGAAACAGACAGTAGCGGAGCCTACCTTTTTACTGCTCTAACTGCAGGGAATAAATATCGGGTAGAATTTACCCTTCCCTTTGGAATGCAAGAAGGCCCTCAAGGCGCAGATTCCAAATCATCCATTCAGGTGGTGACTGCCGGAACTTGCGATGCGAGTATCGGTTTTCTAGATCCAACAGATTATTGCGACGTAGATCCTTTTGTCGTTATTCCTTGCTACGCAGAATTAGAATACGACGGAACCTATACCAATGAACCTGCTTTGGCAAAATTGGCCTATAGTGCAGATGGTCACCATTTTACTGGAACCACACCTACTGCTGATTTCGAAGCCTCCAAAATGGCCGTACACAATGACATCGGCGCCGTTTACGGAATGGCTTATCAAAGAACCCATACCAAAATGTATATGGGCGCCTTCCACAAACGCTACGTAGATTATGGTCCCAATGGACCGGATGCTATTTATCAAATTGACACCGCAGCAAACATTACTGGAGTCATTGAATTTGATGCCCTCTTGGGTGTTGCCAATTCAACAGGTGCAGATCCTCATGATTTTACACCTGTTTCTGGTGAAGTGTATGATATTGGAACAAACAATGAAAGTTTTGATGGTGCAGGAAAAAGAGCCTTCGGAGATTTTGAAATTTCTGATGACAACCAAACGCTTTACCTCGTCAACCTATTCGATAGAAAAATTTATGCAGTAGATGTAAGTACTGGAGATGTAAATGATGCGACTATTGTCAATTCCTGGAACGCTCCTGATGAAACAACAGCTGGTCGTCATCGTCCATTTGGTCTAGCATGGCACAGAGGTAAACTCTGGGTCGGTTCTGTAGATGAGAATGCCAGTAACGCTTATGTTCATTCCTTAGATCCTGCTGGAAGTACTTTTGATTTGGAACTAAATGTTGATCTTAGCTATACCCGTCAAGCACCAGTAGGAGATTCTGCTACACATCATTCTGGGGATTGGAATCCTTGGACGGATGATCCGGAAACAACAGCTTATGGTATTTATTTTGATGAAGAAATTTTCTATCCACAAGCCATGCTAACCGATATCGAATTCGATGGAGAAAGTATGATTCTTGGATTTCGAGATCGCTTCGGAGATCAATCGGGTGGAGAGAAAAAATATAATATTGCTGCTACGGATGTTACCTGGGGAGATGCCGCAGGAGATATCTTAAAAGTATGTTACAATAAAGGCGTCTATACCTTGGAAGATGGTTTGTCTGGTGACTGCGCAGGTGTAGGAGGATTGAGTCCTTCTGGTCCTGGTGGGGAAGAGTTTTACCATTGGGATATTTATTATCATGGAGGAACTTGGAATCCGAATAATCCTGAGAGAGCCATACACTGGGAAACCACTCAGGGGGGACTGCTTCAATTAGATGGAAAACCATCTATCCTAACCACCGCAATGGATCCTTTCCATGACTTCTCTGGTGGTGTCCTTAAATTAAATAATACAGATGGTGGTCGAGAAGGTGTGGGTACTGGCTCTTCTCAAGTAAGTGATCTTACCGGAGGATACACGCTTTATGAATCAGGAGATTATACTTTTGGTTCCAATGGTGGTCCACCAGTCGGAAATGGAACAGCTCAAAAAGGAAACGGTCTTGGAGATTTAGAGGCCTTTTGTTCTGCCGCTCCTCTTGAAATTGGAAACTTGGTTTGGGTAGATACAGATAGTGATGGTATCCAGGATCCTTCGGAGGTTGGACTTGCTGGGGTACTACTTACGCTAACAGATGAAAACGATGTTTCCCTTGGGACAACGACTACCGATGGCAATGGAAAATACAGTTTTAGCTCTGCTAATATTACAGGAAATTTAGAATATTTTACTGCTTATAAAGTGAAAATTAGTTTGGTCGATGCGCAGCAATTGAATGCTTCTTTAAATGGTTTGTCTTTTCAAAATTCAGGCAATGGGTTTAATGGAAATGCAGCGACACTCGTAGGAGATAATGCAGAAGTAAGTGTGACTACCGGAGGTCCTGGAGATACCAACTTTGCACTTGATTTTGGTTTTGTGGAAGTAGGAATGGTTGGTAACCGAGTTTGGTTAGATGAAAATAGTGATGGCATCCAAGATGCAGGGGAACCGGGTGTTCCTGGTGTGATGGTTGAATTGATTAGTTCAAGCTGTACGAGTGGAACCAATTGCCCAACGACCATAACAGATGCCAACGGAGGTTACTTTTTCTCCGGAGTAGGAGTAGGAACTTATACCGTAAATGTTTTATCAAATGTACCAACAGGCTTACACGCCATCTTCGATGAAGATGAAGGTACAAGTACGCCAGACATGAGTACCGCCGTGACGGTAACTGCAGGCGGAGAATATGTTAGCGCAGATTTTGGCTATAATTATGTAGCAAAAAATGACACCGATAATCCATCTGCTGCGACTACCGGAGCACTTGGAAATCGAGTTTGGAACGATGCCAATGGCAACGGAATCCAAGATCCGGGCGAGTCGGGAATTCCGAACATTACGGTTACTCTAATGACGGATCCCGACCTGGATGCAATCTATACCGCAAGTACAACGACCACTACAGATGCCTACGGAAATTATATTTTCGACGACATCAATCCGGGCGCCTATGTCGTAGAAGTTTCCACCACAGATTTGACCAATGCTGGTTTTAATACCAGTCCTACTTTCGACCCAGATAATGATGGGAATAATATTTCTGAACCGATCATTATTGCCCCAGGTGATACTTGGTTGGGAGGAGATTTTGCTTATACTTCTGCTGGAACACCCGCGGATATCGGATCTACCGTATTTATTGATATCAATGGAAATGGTACTTATGAAGCAGGAAATGACCTGCCACTTGGTGGCGTGACTATCGCGCTTGTTGCAGACAATGGAAATATGAATTGGGATGCTGGCGAAGCAGTGGTGGCGACGACCACAACAGCTGGTAATGGTACCTACCTTTTTCCAGATTTGCCGGCAGGAGATTATGTAGTAGCAGTTACAGATGTAAATAATGTCATCAATACTTTAAGTCTTAGCGTAGATCCACAAGGAAGCTTGGATGGACAAAGTGGATTGGAATTAACAACGCTTGATAACCTAGGACAAAACTTTGGATACATCCCTACCGGACACAATAATTCAAAAGGATTTATTGGTGATTTGATTTTCCTTGATGTCGATAATAGTAGTTCTTATTCAGCAGGTGATGTTGGGATCGAAGGAGTGGAAGTACAATTGTTGAATGGAAATGATGATAGTGTTTTAGGAAGTACTTTTACTAATGAAAATGGTCAATATTTCTTCGGAGGTCTTGATGCTGCCAATTACAAAGTGAAAGTTGTAACCGCTAGTTTACCTACTGGTCTATTGAATAGTATTGACCCTGATGGTTCTACTCCAGGAATGGATCAAACCATGAGTTTTGCGCTCGCCGCAGGTGCTCACGATTTAACGAATGATTTTGGTTACGCTTCTCTAAGCGCAAGAAAAATTTCTGGAACGCTTTGGCAAGATGATGATGCAGATGGTGAATTATTATCGGATGCATCGGAGACCAATCGACTTGAAGGAATTACGCTTGTGCTCTTGGATGCGAATGAAGATATTTTAGCTACGACCACTACTTTGGCAGATGGAACGTACAGCTTCAATGGATTGCCCGCAGGTATTTTTACCGTTCATGTGATGGATGAAAATGGAAGACTTGCCAACCATTGGCACAGCCCAACAACGGGAAGTGACAACGAAGCGAGTGGAATAAGTGTAGATGTAAGCACTGCGGATGTTACGGGAATTGACTTTGGTTATTTTACCAAAGGAGCAAGTCTTGGAAATACTGTTTGGGAAGATAAAAATGGCAATGGTTTACAAGAGAGTAATGAGCCTGGAATTGCTGGAGTAAAATTACTTTTAGAAATCGATTATAATAATGATGCTACCGCAGATATCACCGTAGCAAAAATCAGTGATGAAAACGGACATTACCAATTTAATAATCTATTACTAGACGAAGATTACGATGGTACCGGAACAAGTCCTGATTTTGTAATCAAGGCAGTTGGATTAGGGGCTTATGCTTCTACAACTACCAATGTTTCTAGCAACAGCGCTGATGCCAGTGATGCAGATGATCCAAATGGAGTAATCGCTTTCGCCAGCAAAGGAATGAATAGTGTTTCCAAAAATATAGATCCAAGTGCAGAGCCCATTGCGGCACAATCCGATTTCGGTTTTGTCTTGGCTGGTACGGTTGGAAATAAAGTTTGGGTAGATGAAAATGCAAATGGTATTCAAGATGCTGGAGAGCCAGGTATTCCTGGTGTCGTGGTTGAGTTGATAAGTGCTTCTTGTGTCAGTGGCGTTGATTGTCCAACTACCATAAGTGACCTCGACGGAGGATATATTTTTACCAATGTATCTCCTGGAACTTATACCGTAAAAGTGTCGTCTAATGTTCCCACAATTTTTAGTGCCATCTTTGATGAAGATGATGGAACAACTTCCCCTGATATGGAAGCAAGCGTAATGATTAGTTCTGGTGGAGAATACGTCACCGCAGATTTTGGATACAATTATGTTTCAAAAGCGGATATTGATGCTCCTACGGATATGGCTGCAACGGTTGCAATTGGAAATCGCGTATGGAATGACTTCAATAAGAATGGAATTC
>CALLVY010000424.1 GCA_938015925.1 uncultured Saprospiraceae bacterium | reverse complement strand
TTTTTTGACTAGCCCCCCACTCCTTCTTCCGTCAGGATTATCTTTACCTTTTTCAATTCTCCTTACTCAGATCAAGTAATAAGAGTAAGGCAAATTAATTTACATAATAAACTCGTTCCTCATTAATCTCCTTCGTCGATTTCTGCCTCTTTTTTAACGCGCTCGTTTCATGCTTTGGATAGAAAAGAAAGCATCTTTAATTGGTTTATCAAAGCTTAGCGACAATTGCTCGATGATGGTTTTGTTTCCTTCTTCATCGGCGGGGATGACTTCCATTCTGGCGGGTAATAATTTGCCCCCCATTTCTTTGACCTCTTTTCCGAGAATGGTATTGACCAAGTAATCGTCTTCGTCGTAAAATTCGGTTTTGAGTTGCATGTATTCCTGGCTGGAAATCCAGATCACTATTTTCCCCCAAACTACTGCCGCCTCTTCGTGTGGAATCAATTCTATTTTATAGCATTCGTATCCTTCGATTTCTTCTTTGCCTAATAATTTGTGATTGTAATCGACGACGATGGAAGATTGTTTTACTAAATCGTCATTGGTAAAATCGGAGCCCATCCAACTTTGGCTCATCATGCTTGGTGGCATTTTGATCACGCGGTCGATGGTGGGTTGCCAGTTCCACATTTCTTTTTCTCGTTTGAGAAAGGCGGAGCCTTTATCGCGGGCGGGGCCAGTGACGAGAATCAAAGAATAATCATCTCCTTTGCTCCAGGACTTCATGGTCATTTCGCGCGTCCAGGTAGGACGTACGATGGTCATTTTTATTTCTCCTTGACTGGTGATTCCTCTTGCTTTTTCATCGGACTTTTTGATAATTTCTAAGGCCGTGGGATCTCCTTGGGCAAAACTACTTAGGCTTAAACTAAGAGAGAGAAGGAGGACAATGGAGAAAATATTTTTGCTATTTTTCATGATAAATGATTTGAATTTTCTAGTCTATAGTAACTTGACGGAGATTGGCAAGGAAGGTTCATAAAGTAAATCTTTTTAGGGTTTCGATAAATGCCTTTCATCCGCTAGGAGTTTTCATTATTTGATGCATGGTCTTTAGCCTCCCGACCGCTTGCGCGTGTTAAGACAAACAAAATTTCTCGATGGCGTAAGCTTTCATTTCGGCTAAAGGAAATAATTCTCCCATATTCATTATTTGCAAGGCAAGGCCATCCATAAAGGCGGCAAAGAATAATGCTTCTTGCTTTGGTTTTTCTTTGCCAAGTGCTCTGAAAAGTTCTTCTAGATGTTGTAATTCCTCTATGCCTTTTTCCAGGATACCAGGTTTAAAGCGATCTAAAACGCCGGGCTGAAAAGCCAGAGAGGTAATTAATTTCCAGTATTGAATATTTTTGGTGAGCATTGCGAAGCCGATCTCGATGAGATTGTGAATTTGTTCTTTGGGAGAAAAATCTGGATTTAGGCCTTCGTGAAAAGACTTATCTCCCATTTCTACCGCTCCTAAAATGATGGCTTCTAAAAGTGCTTCTTTGCTGGCGTAATAATTATAGATAAGCCCTTTAGAAACCCCCGCTTCTTTGGCGATGGCACTGATCGACGTTCCACTATAACCTTTGTGGGCAAATAATTCCAATGCGGCTTGCATGATTCCTGCAGCGCTGCGTTGGCGGATTTCTTCGAATTGTTCTTTTGTTTTTGGACTCATCTTTTCTATTGACCGAACGTTTAGTCAAAAATATAGTGTTTTTTTTTATCGTGCAAGTTTTTTTAGTTAAACCGCTATTTTATGGGGATGAATCCTTAGACTTTCTAGAAATTTGGAACCTATTGCAGGACGCCTATAGAAATTAAGGTCTGCAAATCATTCGCTTGTACGCTTTATCAGTAGAAGTTGTTTAATTAAAATACAGAGGAATGAATGATAAAAGAATAACTTATTAACTTTGCCACGCAAAATAAAACATATGAATACTTTTAGATACTTGATCACGGGATTGTTTTTCTGCATGGCACTGGCTGCACATGCTCAATTCAATGTAAAAGTGGGTTACAATATTGGGATTGTGAGCCCTAAGGTTCAGAATGGTATCTATGAAGCCTACAATCTGGATAAGCCCTGGTTGGATAAACCACTTACCAAGTTGAAAGCTTTGAATGGTTTGCAGTTGGGCTTGCGTTATAAGTTTTTTAATCGAGTGGCTTTAGAGGCTAGTTTGCAAACTCAATTTCATAGAAAGACCGCGAGTGGAAAGGAGCCGATTTCTGAAGAGTCGGTCAAACAAATTCCTAGTTTTATATACAGTAGTGTAGGATTGGGAGTTGAAACTTTTGTTTTCCAGTCTCTTAGCTGGGGAGCTACATTAAATTACGACCGTTTAAATATCAGTAATCAAACTCAAGATTTGGATAAATTTGCGGTATCACTGGAGAGTGGCTGGAGTAGCCATGTTTTTCTTGCCTTAAACATTGGGGGTAATTCTCGATTGAGCATGAGCATTCGGCCTTATGCCCAAATTCCCTGGACTAGTTTCGATCTTCAGCCATTAGAGAATTCTATTCTTTCTACCACTAACGGAACAGAGGAAAGATTGGAACAAGAATATACCATCTTTGGTTTGATGATCCTTTTCTATAATGGTCGTTCGTAAATAAATTCAAACCCCTTTTCCACCTTCCACCCTAAATTAAAAAAAGGGAATTGCGAACAATTCCCTTTACAGTTGATTGGACAGCATTTGCTGTCTAGTTTAATTGTGTCGTTAATCAACACGTCCGTTTTGTTTCCTAATGAAGAGTTTGTTTAAACAGTGTTCCACTGCTTTTAGGATAAAAGCAAAAACTTTTGTTTAAAAAAAATCTGAACATTCGGAGTCTCCAAATATCCTAAGAGGCTTGTAAAAGAGTGCCTACTATAGATTTAAAAAAATTGGGTAATTGGAATAATCAAGAAAGGTGTGTGTACAAAATATTGCATAATAAAAATACGATAAAAACGGCGATTTTACCTACCCATCCTAAGGTATTTTAAACATGACCTTGTTTTAAAATAAGTCGTTCTTTGACAAATAAGTCAGTGCCTAATGTACTTAAATAAAAAAAGCCAGCTAAACTTTACAGCATAACTGGCTTACCCCAAAAAAACAAATTCTTTATCAACTTAATAGTTGAACGGTACTGAATACAGTACCAAGTTTCTTGCAAATTGTCAATAAGGTATTTTAGTAAGTATCCTATTTCAACATTTGGGTTAGATCGCAGGGCGATCATCTCTACTTTTTAACCATTCATAAGAAATGACTAAAAAGAGAAAGTATCCTTCAATAACAATTTGTAGAAATATATAAATAAACGCTCTCTATAAAAAAAACATCAGTAGCTCTTCAGCTATTTTCATTTGGTTCCAGATTAGACTTGAATTCTCTGTAAAAAATTTAATCTAATGGAGTTTGCCTGATGTGTTTTGATTCTATAAAAGTACTCCCAAAGAACTAGAAAAGAAACTTCCCATTACTAATTGGTGACAAAGGTATCATTTGGGGTGACGGACAAAAAAACCAGACCCTCAAAGGAGAGCCTGGTTTAACCCTATAAGATAAATAAACAAGCTTTTAATGGTGAAGTTGTTTTAAAACTCTAAGTATTAAAACAACTTTCTTTTTATCAAGATTTCCTAATTGCCAATAAAGGTCAAAATTTGCACAATAGCATTTCTTCTAAGTTTACTCCTTAATAAGGAGCAACAAAGAGTCCGTCTATTAAAATTAGGTGTTAATTGATAATATACCATTGATGGACAATAGAGACCCGAGACAATAGTTGAAAAGCATTTGCTATTTCAGCACTGTTCTTAAATCTATTCCGTCCAAGTATCTAATTTCTCCTTATCACAAATGAATGTTTTTTGCTCTACTCTATGATAAGTTTCTAAAACACAAAAGACCTTTGGTTATTCTCATTAGTAACATTTAATTTCCCAAAGAAGTCAATTCGAAAAATTTTCAAACTCTTACATGAACATCCATCTTATGATTGTTTAAAAGTGAATAAAAATAATAGTACAGATATTAATAAATTGATCCATTTCTTATTCCTTGTGAAACAAGATATTAAAGACAAGCTAGTAAAATTATCAAGGTTTAAGTTTCTGCCCGTTTAAATATAAGTTAAAAAGACAACAATTCATTCGCTTTGGTGACGAAGTCCTTTTTTTAGGTGACAACAATGATTTTAGGTTGTTTTTTTGTAGAAAAAAAAACATTAAAAGTAAATGGAGTAAATTTAGGATAGGAGGTTTTGAATTGATTTATAGCAGATTTAGCCGATCCAATAATTGATTTTTATATTTGGGGCCAAGTGCTAATTTTTTACCTGCAAGGTTTACGGTCATTTCGCTAAGGTCTAAGTTTTCGACCAATGCTATTTGGACAACCTGTCCACGATGGATTTGGAGAAAATCCTCTGGGGGAAATCGTTTCATCAGTTTTCGGAGAGAAATTTTTACGGCATATCTTTTTCCCATGGTATGTAGAATACAATAATTTCCATCGGCTTCAATCCATTGGACTTGCTGTAGATAGACCTTATTCAGTTGATTGTTTTGTTTTACAAAAAAGCAGTCTTCTTTTTCCAATTGTTTTTCCTCCCCAGATGCATTGTTACCAAGTAAATTAACCGCAGACTCGATCGTACTTTGCAGGGTAAATTTGTCAAAAGGTTTGGTTATAAAAGCAAAAGGGGCGAGGCCTCGCGTACGTTTGTAGATGTGAGGCGAGTTATGGGCCGTAATAAAAATTATGGGGATTTTCAGATGACTGACCGCTTGAGCGACTTCTATTCCATCTTTTTCACCTTCGATAAAGACGTCAATTAAAATCAAATCAGGCTTTTGAGTTTCGATCAACTCAATGGCTTTTTCAGAATTGTCAACACATGCTAAGGGAGTGTATCCCAATTCATGGATAATCATTTCCACTTCAAGTGCATATGAAAAGTCATCTTCCACTATGAGTATAGTAATCTCGGACATACCAATTACTTTAGTTAAGTGGTTTTTTTTAGGGGTCAAACGGGGGTTAAAAAATAAAAACTTTAATTAAATTGTAAAACAGATGACAAAACAAGCTTTCTTAGTTATAAAGATACTAAATTAGGTGACGAAACATGCTAAATTTTAAATCTATTTTTCGTGCGGTAATGAAAATAAAATCGAAGTTCCTTTTCCCTCTTCACTCTCCACCATTAGTTCTCCATTGTGCAAATCGATCAGTTCTTTACAAAGGACTAAACCAAGGCCTGTTCCTTTTTTACTCCCTGATTTACGGATTTTTCTCTTTTGCATATTGAAATCAAAGAGTGTTTTCAATTCTTCTGGCGACATTCCAATTCCCTGATCTTTCACGGTACAGATGACTTTATCTTTGTTTTTACTAGATGAAACAACAATGAAACTGTCATTTCCAGAGAACTTAATTGCATTGTTAACCAAATTTCTAAGGACAGAAGAAAGGCCATTAGCGTCTGCAAAAACGAGTGTCTTAGGATGGACTTCATTGACCAACGTAATGTCATTGATTGTTGCGGTTTCTTTAAAAAGCTCGATCACCTCTTCTGCGGCTTCGCGGAGATTGATTTCCTGTGGACTATAAGGCAATGCTCCTTTTTGCATTAAGGCCCAATTGAGCAAATTGTCTAATAAGTTTTCCAGCTTAGAATAGGCCATTTCAACGGAAGCACTCAATTCGCCGATCCGATCTTCTTTTTTATGCTCTACCAGGTATCGAAATTTTCCACTCAAGCCCCTAAAACTCAACATAGGACCACGTAGATCATGCGCCAGGATGCCAAAGAATTGATCTTTGGTAGCATTTAGTGCTTCGAGCTTTTGATTTTGTTCATTGATTTGCACCGTTCGCTTTTGCACTTCCAGTTCCAATTGTTCTTTTTCTTTTTGCAAAAATCGAATGCGCCATTGGACAAAGAGAAAGATGAAACTTCCCAAACCAAGCAGGAGTAATAAATAAAACCATACTTTTTTATAATAGGGTTTGATGACCTTAATTGGAATGATTAGTTCTTGAGAAGACCATTGGCCTCCCCCCTGCCCTTTTAGTTTAAGTGTGTATTCTCCATAAGGGAGGCGATTAATTCGGATGGTATTATCGTCTGTAAATATCCAATCCGAATCAATGCCTTCTATTTTATAGCGGTATTTAATCTGACGAGCTCCGCGAAAATGCAGCATGGCAAAATTCAGTACAAAAGCATTTTCATTCGGATTAATCGTGATCGTTTCGCTTGCTCTCAAATCCTCCAGGGCACTTAATAGTCGCCCTGTCTCAGGATCATTTTTTGAAAATTCTGTGATGACTAAATTGACGGCTTTGGATTTTTCAAAAACCATATTTTCAGGATCGAATCCAACGACTCCTTTTATCCCACCAAAATAAAACAGCCCTTCCCTTGTCTTGCAATAGGAAGCATTATTAAATTCTTCTTGCGGAAGTCCATCACTAGGATAGTAAGTAATCGTAGTAAATTGCTCCTTATCAAAACACATCAATCCAATATTACTAGGCAGCCACAAACGCCCCTTTTGGTCTTCAATCGAGGCATAAATCACATTATTGGACAATCCGTCATTCGTGGTAAATTGAATAACTTCTTCTTTGCTTCTATCCCACCTCAGGAGTCCTCCTCCTAAAGTAGAGAGCCAGAATAGGCCCTCTTTATCTTCGTGAATATAATTGATATTCGTATTGGGAAAGTCTGTATACTTTTTCACCAAACCTTTCTCTTCTTGGTATAAAAATAATCCATTGGAAGTCCCCAACCATAAGTCATTTTCTTTTTGATAAAAACATTGGATGCCGTGATCATTAAAGTCTGGGAAATCAGCTCCTGGTTCAAATTCAATTAGCTTTTTTTCTTCTTCGTCCAAATAAGCTAAGCCCTTACTGAGTCCTACCCATATACGTTTGGTTCGTTTATCTTCAAATAATTTTCTGGAGGCAGGTACAATGTCTCTTGGATACTTAAAATCATACCTAGAAAGCTTATCCATTGAAATCTCCAACTCTTCAATATATGGCCCATGTGTCCCTAATAAAATCCTTCCACGCGAATCGATAAGACCACCGAATCTACTTTCTCCACGAAGAAGAGAGATGGGAGAAAGTGCTCCCGTTTTTTTATGATACCAGTAAGTATTGCCATAAGTACAAATGAGAATCGTGTCAGTGGAATAATCGAGAATGGCTCGTGCACTTATTTCACCTGGAGTATCTTTAAAGATAGAGCTTATTTCATTTTGCTCTACATTGATGATATAAAACCCTTCATCTGTCCCCAAAAAAGCAACATTGTTTTGATCGAAAAAAGAACAGGTGATGGTTTTATCTATTGCTTGGAGGCCTTGTTTTTCTGTGAAATTATAAATCCAATTATTGGCAGGATCAATGAGTTCTATATTTCCAAATTCAAAGGTCCAAATTCGATCTTTTCTGTCAAAATCAGCCCTAGTATAATCATTACTAATTTTATTATTCAACAGTAATTCCCGATCAAAATCAGGACGATATTGCTCAAGGGGCGAGCCTACTTTTTTACAATACATATAAGGGTTCCCTTTCCGGTCTTTCTCCCAACCTTTCTCTAATTCAAGTAGCTCTGCGATCCACAAAGTGCCTTCTTTATCTTCATATAAATATTCCGATAAAAAAGAAAGTTCTTCTTTCCAAAGCACCTCTCCTGATTGATCAATATTCAACAATCTCTTGTCATTGATCAAATAAAAATTATCAGCTCTTCCTTTTATCAATGTGTTAATTCGTCCTTCTTTTTCCAAACGGTAAACCTCTTTCAGTTCGCCATCGTATTTATAAACTTTTCCTTTTTTTGTCCAAAGCCATAAGTGGGCTTTTTCATCGAGATGTGTTCCGGCCAATTCTTTTACAGAAAAATCAGCATTGGGAAAAAAGTCTTCGAAGGAAATTATCTTTTCTGTTTCCTGATCCAATAGATCAATGCCTCTTACACTCCAGTTTGGCACTGCATCCAGGCCCATAGAATAAATTCCATAAAAAAGCCACAACAAATTATTTGAAGTAGCCTGAACTTTACTAACATTATCGTTTTGAAGCTGGTGAGAATAAGAAGTGTACTGTTTAAATTCTTGTCCATCATAGCGATTCAAACCATAATTGGTTCCAATCCATATATATCCGTCTTGAGTCTGGGTAATGCTATTGACCCAGCGATTAGACAATCCATCTTCCACCGATAAGGATTGTACCTCCACCTGATATTCCTGTCCCCAAGAAACCAAGGACAAAAAAAGCAATCCAACAAAAAATGGAATTTTGCAATATCTATTCATGAATAGTAATAATCATTTTGGATAACATTCTCTCTTTCAAGTGCTTAAACGAAATTAACAAATGAAAATCAAAAAACCAGCGATTGGACAATTTAATATCATTTTATACAAAAGCAGCGGTTTAATACCGTGTAACATAAATTTCTAAACATTTTGAACATGCCTTTTTGTTATACTCTTCGTGCTGCCCTTCCGTGGTCACGGTTCCTTCACTTTGGATATTGCCATATCCAACCCCTTGGGATCGTTCACTCATTCGTTATGATAGCTAAGGCTATCAAACTCCGTGCATTCCTCGATTATATCAAAAAATCATAGCTCAAAACATTCATTAACTTT
>CALLVY010000423.1 GCA_938015925.1 uncultured Saprospiraceae bacterium | reverse complement strand
GGATGCTGGAAAAATGATTTTTTCGGAGAAATGGATGATGCACTAAAACTATTTCTTAAGATTATCGGAGCTATTCAGTTCGAATAAAAGCTGTTTAAATAGCGGGAAGGGAACCTAGTGGCCAGAGGCCAAAAATCCGATTCGGTTAAAATGCAATAGCATTTACCGAGCATCCGCAGGTGGTTAAAAAAACGTGGCTCGGTGAATGCTATTGCATTCCATCCGGGATGTTTTTTTTGGCCTCTGGCCACTACCACATATTATCAATACTACACCCCAGTTTTAAAATCTGCCTAACTCAAAAGGCTTAAAAATTATAACCTACTTTCAAAAAAAGGGCTAAGATTTTCATCTGAAAATCTTAGCCCTTTTCCTTTTTTTAGCCCTTTTACTTCGTCAATAAAACGCCTCCCTCATAAATCAATTCCTCGCCATCAATAAATTCTATCATCGCATAATAAGTATAAATCCCAGGATCAAGCGCTTGGCCATTCATGGTACCATCCCAGCCCTGCGTTTCTATATTCGGTTGGAAATTTTTACGTTCAAAAGCCAATTCTCCCCAGCGCGTATAGACCCGCAATTCTAAAACCTGCTTTACCGATTTATCTGCAAAAACCGTGAAGTAATCATTGGTTCCATTAAAATCACTGGAGAAAGCATTGGGGATAAAAACGTTTCTTTCTTTGCGAACCCTCACCAACAAATAATCGCTTACGGTACATCCATTGGCATCTGTCACCGTAACCCCATAGTTGGTTTCCTTTAGCGGACGCACCACTTGTTCCAAACAATCTTCGCAGGCAAAAGTTTCTGGAGCGATCCAAAGTACTGAATCCACTGGTCTATTCGTCAGCGCCTCGAGCTCAATTTCTTCTCCCAAATCAATCGTTTGTTCTTCTCCCAATTCTACCATCAAGGGTAAGGCATCGCCAATATAAAGCAAACTATCCCATTCACATCCTTTGGCATCTTGGATAAACAAACGGTAATTTCCCGGAGGCAATTCTACAAATTCATTATTCGGAAAGAAATTAAAACCATCCAAAGAATACAAGTAAGGGCTTAATCCTCCATTGACCCTATTGATCTCAATACTTCCATCTTCTTCGCCAAAACACAAAGGAGGATTGATTTGTAAATCGGCACTTGTCGGTACCGTCGGATCTTCGATCACCAAGACTTCATCGGTGGTCGAGCATCCATTATTAGCATTTAAAACAGACAGGCGATAGGTACCGGGAAGGTTTACGGAAGGACTTAGCGTATTGACTCCTCCAGTGAAATTTCCATCGGAAGTTTCCCAGGAAAAAGTACAGGTACTACAAGTCGGATCATAGGTTCCCGCCAAAGTCGTTACCGAACGAATACAATCTAATATTCCAATATTCCCGGCAGACACCAATGGCCCGATAGTATCTGGCAGCACCGTGACCACTTCGGTAACGGTACATCCATTGGATTGATTGGTGATCATCAAAGTATAAATTCCTGGTGCATTGACAAGGGGATTGAGATCGGAAGAGCCATCAATATTTCCCCCCAACCATTCGACCAAATAAGGCGAACCAGAAGAAGAGCCACTGCCATCCAGTGGAATCAAAGTATCTTTGCAAGTAAAAATCGCTGGATCAGCCACTAAAATATCCGGCACTCCTGCGTCTTCTCCGATCACCATTTGATCCGTATCGGTACACCCGGAAATTTGATCGGTGACGAGGACTTGATAAGTTCCTGCGGCATTGATATCTACTACAGGTTGATCTAAAGGGCCAATGATATTGCCCATTCCTATGGTTGACCAAAGGAAATCTACACCTCCTACGGGTTGGGAAAAAGTAGCGGACAAAATGAGATTGGGGGTTTGGCAAGTCACCTGAGTTCCCAGGTCCGAAATAATCAAAGCAGTCGGGCTATCATAAAAAACAACTGGAACCGCATTCGATTGACTGAGGCATCCGTCTAATAAATTTACTTCTCCCCCATTATCATTTCCAGCTACCGCAACGATATAATAAGTCGTTCCATAAACCAAAACAGGATCATATTGAAAAGTAGGGGCCACTTGAGACAAGAGCACATTACCAATATTGGTCGCATCTCCATCGTGTAAAATAAAGCGAAGGATATCGTCTTGATCCAAAACATTTCCTCCATGCGCAATGGTGATGCTTTGATCGCCACATAAAGTCAAAGGAGTACTAACTAAGGTCCCAGCCAAAGTTTCACAACCGCAATCATAAGACCCATTGATCGTTGTTGGTCCACAATTATTATCATCATCGAGGAAGAATTGATAAGCTTGATCTCTGGGGATCGGATCGCTTGTAAAAACATTGCCGACCAAAGATCCAGGACCACCAGTAACGGCATAAGAAGCGAGATCGCCTTCGGCGATGGTAAAACTTACGGTATAGGCGGTATTGAGTTCATTGCACGTTGAGACCAAACCCAATGCTAGTGGTTGCGTATAAACATTGAGCACCTCCATCGTATCTGCGGCAGTACAATTATTCGCATCCGTTACGGTAACCGCATAAGTAAATGGAGATGGGGGAAGTGCATTTAAAGTTTGCATACTTCCGGCAGGAGACCAACTGTATTGAGCGCCAGGGTTTTCGGCATCTAGGAGAAAGGTTTCTCCTAGACAGACACTGGTATCATTGCCAATATTTACTTCTGGTAAAGCATTTAAAGTCAAATCAATACTATCTCTGGCAGTACAGGAATTGGCATCCGTCACGATGAGTCGATAATTGCCCGCAGTGTCTATTCGTATCGAATTGGTCACCGCTCCGGTAGACCAATCAAAATCAACGCCCGTCATGGAGGTTCCAATCAAAGCGGTATCTCCTTCACAAATGGCAAGGTCGCCTCCTAAGTCTAATACCGGCGGCGTAAAAGTTGTGATCGCAATATCATCCGTCCAGGAACAACCAACACCATCGACTAAAGTTACGGCATAAGAGGTATTTTGATTGATGGTGAGGGTACGCGTAGAATCGATTACTCCATCTTCCCATTCCCAACTACATTGGATACAGTTTTCATCCGTAGCATCGAGGAATACATCGGTATTGGGACAAATAATGGTATCGTTAAATTCTACGGAGACATTGCATAAAGTCTTGATGATCCAAAAATCATTCAGTCCGTTATTATCGGTCTTTTTATCGCCACTAGCGGGGCTAGAAGAATGCCCTGCGAGGAGGTAGCCTCCATCACTGGTTTGGAAAATATTTTCGAGTACATCGCGATTATCACCACCCAGGGTTTTGTCCCAAAGTTTGGTACCATCGGGTGCTAGATAAAGGAGCCAAAAATCTTCGGTTCCTACTGGTCCGCGATTGGCTTCGGTTTTGTCGGGACAAATATCAGAGGCCGAATATCCGGCGACGATGTAATTACCAATGTTATTTTGTTTGACGGAATAACAATTATCTAATTCCGGGCCACCAAAAGTTTCTTCCCATTGGATGGTACTTAATTCATCCATTACCGTCCCAAGTCCGTCCACTTTCATAATCCAAAAATCGACCCATTGGGAAGCTTTCTTTTTCATGGCAGAAACAGGCGAACGCGATCCTCCTCCTAAGAGCAGCCCCCCTTCCTGTGATTGGGTAAAACTTTGAATCTCATCTTCCTCCGTTCCTCCATAACGATACTCCCAAATTTTATTCCCATCCGTGGAGTCAATTTTGATCAACCAACTATCCTTTCCTCCCAAACCATCCTTGGTAATGTCTATATTATCCCGATCGGAAGCAGTTGCACCTGCGATGATATAATGTCCATCTGGTGTTTCTTGCATTTCATTGAGTCGTTCTTCGTCGTTTCCACCAATCGTTTTATCCCAAAGCTTATTTCCCAGGCTATCCGTTTTTACAAACCACATATCAAAGTGCCCTCTTCTTGCTTCTGATTTTTCGAAACCGATATCCGACTTTGAAATTCCACCTAATAAAAATCCACCATCACTGGTTTGCAAAAGACTATAGAAATAATCGGTACTATCAGAACCATAAGAACGATCCCATTCGATATCCCCGATCGAATCGACTTTGATGATCCAATAATCTTCATAACCGCGATTGAGATCTGATTTTTGCGGGCCTGCATCAGAATTTGAAACACCGGCCAAAATATATCCGCCATCAGGAGTCTCTTGTGCCGCCCATAAGCGATCTTGTTTGTTCCCACCATATCTCCTATTCCAATCCATTACTCCTCGGTCATCGGTTTTTACTATCCAATAATCCCCTACATCAGGTGGCGGAAAAAAGCCATCAAAAGGGGGCTCCCAGATATCACCAAAACCAGTCACGGTAGAAGAGGTATAGCCTCCTAAGATGTATCCGCCATCGGAAGTTTCTTCAGCGCTATTGCAATCTTCCCAGATGTTGCCACCATAATCGAAATCCCAGTCTATTTTAAGAATTTGTGCGGAGAGGAGTTGGGGCAATAGCAGAACCAGGGAGAAAAGAAGGCATCTTAACTCATTAGGTAGTTGTGCAAATGGGAAGGTTCTATTACCCATGTTAGGAGGTGTAGTTTATCTTACAGAAAAAAACAAAATATCCAAAAGCCGAATCGAGCTTTAGCGCGGATATTTGCTCTTTTTCAAATTTACATTATTTATAATATAGCACTCTGATAAAACATAAAAAAAGTATCTAAAGACAGAGCCTGCGACAATTGGCAGACCAAATCGGTAGTACAAATAGTACAAAAAGGAGACTAATCAGTTGAAGGTCCCTGTTGCGAATGGTTTATCAAAGAGATAAAACCCTTTAAAATTGAGGTTATCAGTGTGTGTGATTACTTTCTAAAACGGCTAAAAAATCAAGTTTTTAGAGCATTTTAGCTAGTTTTCGGGACTTTATTAGGAAGTGTACCGCAAATTTAGCTTAATGCTATGAAATAGCCAAGCAATTAGGCATTTCAAATTAGGTATTAACGAAATGTAAAATTCGAGAATTTTGTTCAAAAACAGGTACCATTAGGAAAGTACTATTGGATTTTTCGCCCAATGGTACTTTCTTATTTGATGTTTGAAAGGAAGTCTAACTTCGTTACTTACTCTTTCCAATGCCTTTTTCCTCCAAAACTTTGTTTAAACTCGCCTGAAGAATTTTAGCAAATTTTGCGCCATGGGGCGGATTAAACATATACAAATGATCCCCCGGAACTTCATGGATATTCACTCCAGCTCTGGCATAAGGCAACCAACCCAAGTGCATAAAATCATCTACCCAAAATTGCCGTTTCTCTGCCCGGAACAAATGTATTTCTCCATCATAAGGCGAAATTCTATAATTCTCAAAAGCCTTCATATTAGACTGATCGACCAATATGGCATTACTGGATTTATCGCCGCGTATACTTTCTCTGGCATCAAATTTTTTCCCGGAAGTCCAACGCTTGAGTCTCACTTGCAAGGTATTGGTCTTATACAAGAAACTATCCAAAGGATTTCTGGCCAAGAGGGAAATATTCCAAGCGACCTTTCGTCCAAGATTCATTAATTGTCTGTAATAAGATTCTTTTTCGCCGCGGATAGACTGGCGGACTACGGTATCAAACATTCCGAGCATGACCACTTCCCTTCCCATCTGTTGAAGTTGTCGAGCCATTTCAAATGCAATCAATCCCCCGAAAGAATAACCAGCCAAAGCATAGGGGCCGTTCGGATTTTGTTCTAAAATTTCGGAGATGTAATGAGCCGCAATGTCTTGTAAATTGTCCAAGGGTTCTCCTTCTCCATTCAAACCTCTGGCCTGTAATCCGTAGATGGGTTGGTTGGGATCCATGTGCTGTGCTAATGTTTGAAACATCAAAACATGGAGTCCTGCGCCGTGTACCAAATAGAGGGGTAACTTATCGCCATTGGGCTGAATGGCCACTAAAGATCCAGTACTCATTTCCTTTTGATCTTCGATCAACAATTGGGATAAGCCTTCGATGGTCGAATGTTCCAGCAAGCAAGAGAGTGGCAATTTACGGCCACTGACGGCTTCTACTTTTGCCATCATATTCACTGCGATGAGCGAATGGCCGCCTAGTTCAAAAAAGTTATCATTCCGACTGATTTTTTGTACATCCAATAGTTCGGACCAGATCCGGGCCAACATTCTTTCCGTTTCATTTTCTGGTTCTAAAAATGCTTTTTCCACATCTCTTTGACTCCAGTCTGGAGCAGGCAATAATTTTCGATTGACCTTCATGGTAGTTGTCAAAGGAAAAGCATCCATCTTTACAAAAGTAGAAGGCACCATATAATCTGGCAAACGTTTTCTCAAGAATTTTTTCAAGGCTTTTTGATCCAAGTCTGCTCCTTCTTCCATTACCAGATAACCCACCAATCGTTTGTCATCTTTGCGATCTTCTCTTACAATTACCACATTTTCTCTTACCTGATCAAACTGTGCCACATTGGATTCAATCTCTCCCAACTCAATTCGATAACCTCTGATTTTTACTTGACTATCTGCTCTTGATAAGTATTCGATATCCCCGTTCAGGAGAAAGCGTGCCATATCACCCGTACGGTATAATTTTTCGTTTTTAGAATTAGCGAAAGGATGATTTACAAATCTTTCGGCAGTCAAAGCAGGGCGTTTAAAATATCCTCCCGGAGCCACACCTACCCCACCGATATAAACTTCTCCAGCTACTCCAATCGGTACTTGTTTTTGAGTTTCATCTAAAATATAAATCTGTACATTCTGAATCGGTTGGCCAATCGGCGCATAGCCCGAATAAGAAGGCGTATCCAACCAGGCACGATCTACTTTTTTTACGGTAGACCAAATGGTCGTTTCTGTCGGACCATAAATATTAAAAACCGATTGACTTCTCACTAATAATTTTCTGGCAAAGTCCTGCGTCAAACCTTCCCCGCCACAGAGAATCGTCAAATCTTTTTTCCCTTTCCAACCTGTCATCAAGAGCATGCGCCAACTCGCTGGCGTGGCTTGTAAAATAGTTGCATTGCATTGCTCCATTCGCTCTTTTAGCAAAAAGCCATCCTGGACTTCTTCCTTGGTCGCTACGACTACCCGAGCGCCAATAAACAAAGGCAAAAAGAAATCTTGTACCGAAGGATCAAAAGCAACGGAAGCCACACTAAGTACGGTATCTGCTTCGGTAAAACCAATCGCTTTTTTCATTCCAAAATTATGGTCGATCACCGCGTAATGAGGGATAGCTACGCTCTTGGGTTTCCCTGTAGAACCGGAGGTATAAATCACATAGGCCAGGTCATCGGGCTTTACTCGTCCTTTAATATTTTCGGCAGTTAATTTTTTTAATTTGGTTTCGATGTCTTCTATTTGAAAAGTAGGACAATCATAATCCGGCAAGCGATTTTCCAAGGCCCGGTGCGTCAATAAAAACTTGGCTTCTGCATCTTCCAGCAATAACTGGATTCTTTCTTTTGGATTGACCGGGTCTAGTGGTACATAAATTCCTCCCGCCTTTAAACTAGCCAAAAGGGCAATCAACATATCCAAAGAGCGTTCAAAATAAACACCTACAAAATCGCCAACTTCCAGTCCCTCCGCGATTAAGAAACGAGCCAATTGATTGGCCTTGGCATTGAGTTCGGCATAACTCAATTGTTGATCCTGGCACATTGCTGCAATGCGATTTGGTCGTCGTGCTACCTCTTTTTCTATCAAACCCTGAATGCTACTATCGCTAGGAAAATCTACGGAATTTTGATTCCAATTGTCCAATAAATCTTTTTCCTTTTGAGGAAGAATAGCAATATCCTGTAGCGCCTGATTCGGGTTTTCAACAATACTTTTCAACAATGTTTCAAACTCCTTCAAACGCAAATCAATGGTCGCATCGTCAAATAGATCGGTATTATAAATCCATTCGAATACTGCTTTTTTGCCAGAAGGTTTGAGGTTGATAAAAGTATCGAAAGTTTCGTGGTTTCGGGGAATGGGTTTTACTTTGACTTCTGCGGGTCCAAAAGGAATGCTTCCGGAGTCGGAGTCCATGTTAAACAGCACAGAAATCACGGGCTGACGCGAAGCGTCTCTGGGTAATTTTAATTCCTTTACCAAAGTCCCTAGCGTATAATTTTGCTGTTCAAAAGCATCGAATATTTTATTCCTACTTTTTTTAAGTTGAGTGGAAAAAGTATCTTTTGCATCCAGCTGTCCTCTTAGCGGCAAGAGATTGACTCCATGAGCTACCAAATTCTGATTGCCTGCGATAGACTGCGCTGCCGCAACCAATCCCAAGACAAAATCATCTTGTCCAGACAGGCGATGTAAGAAGGTTTGGAAAGCAGTGTACAATAGGACAAAAAAGGTCGTTCCTTCTTTGGTTGCCAATTGCTGCAAGGAATGCAATAAGTCTTCGTCGATGGTCAATGCCTGCATTTTGGCACCATAAGTTTTGATCAAAGGTCTGGAACGATCCGTCGGCAATTCCAGGATGGGAACGCCATCTTTAAATTGCGACAACCAATAATTTTCCGCTTCTTCAAACTCCTCACTTTTCAAATAGACTTCCTGTTCCAACACAAAATCTTCTAATAATTTGGCAGGTGCCAATTTTGCCTTTTTGCCAAAATACAAAGCGGTATAAAGCGCCCCTAATTCCTGGGCAAGAATTCCACAAGACCAGCCATCTGCAATTCCATGATGAGCCGTCATCAAAATCCGACAATCCTCTTCACTCATGCGAATGACTTTCAATCTAAAAAGTGGCGCCGAAAATAAATCAAAAGCAGTATCGACTTCTTCTTGTCGAAGCGCTTCCAACTGCGTTCCTCTCTCAGATGGATTTTGTTGACTTAGGTCAATAATTGGAATATCTAATTCAAAGTTAGATAAAATGGTTTGAGTGGTAGAATCTTCATTGAAATGACTCCGCAGAGATTGGTGGCGCTCTATCAATTGATGAGCCGCGATGCGAAGGTATTTTATTTTAAAAGGACCTTTTAATTGTAATTCTCCAGATAGATTATAAGCCGCAGCGGCTTCCTTTCCTAAGCGGTGTTCTACCCAAATTTCTTTTTGTCCTTCTGTCAGGGCAACAATTTTTGATACTCTGGCAAGCTCCGAATTCTGATCTCCTTTAGTGCTAGCATTCGCTATTCCTAAAACAGAAGAATTGCTTATTTTTTGCTGCCCTTTTTGCTTGTCAGAGTCGTCCTTTTTTTTTTCGTCGGTATTTCCATCTGCGCCTTGCAAATGGCTTGGAGGATAAATGATAATGCTTTCGTCTTTGGCATCTGCCACTGTGATTTGAAAAAATCCAGCAGTCTGCATTTCGCGAATGGTTTCTTCAATCATGCGATAGGCAAAATCGAGATCTTCTTCGCTATGCGCCGTTGAAATCAAAGCCGCCTTATCCATCAAATGAACGCCTTTCAATCTGAGGTAGTAGAAAAACAATTTTGACAGTGGATTACTATCTGTTGTTTTGATTGCCACAATTGAAGCTGCCGATACTACTTGTAGCGGTACTTTGGTTTGGAAAAAGAGTTCCTTTAGTCGTTCCGCATAGCGAGCACTTTTGGCATTTAGCGCTTCGTACATGGGCGCGCCTTGCTTTTTTATTTCCTTAAGCATGGCATAAGCGGCCGCCAAACTTAATGGATGTTTTACGAAAGTTCCACCAAAGAACGTTACTCCAGCGGTAGGTATCGAATCATCACCAAACTGCCAAAGACCACCATCAAAGGGGGCTAAAAAACGATCCTTTCCAGCCACGGCTGCCATTGGCAATCCACCCGAAATAATTTTTCCATAGGCAATTAAATCTGCCTCTACGCCAAACCAATCCTGCGCTCCTCGCACTCCCAATCGGAAGCCGGTGATGATCTCATCGAAAATCAAGGCGATGTCATTTTCTTCTGTTACTGCTCGCAGAGCATGTAATAATTCTTTGGGCTGTCTTTGTGGATGATTGGGCTGAACGGGTTCAATAATAACCGCCGCCAAATCATCTGCATGCGCTCGAATAATATCCAGGACATTCGGATCATCGTATTGCAATACAATGACCTCTCCAAGCAAAGAAGAGGGTATACCAGGCGCGACAGGCACTGAGGTCGGTTTACCGTCCCGTATTACCGATCTCACTAAAAACTCGTCAGCGATACCATGGTAATCCCCTTCAAAAACAGCAATCTTATCTTTAAACGTGGCCGTCCGTGCCGCACGTACCGCAGCAGAAACCGCTTCTGATCCGGTATTGACCAGGGTAGCGCGTTCTGTGCCCGTGAGTTCACACAAGAGGTCACATACTTTTTTTGCCAATGGAGTCAAGACTCCTAATTCAATTCCTTTTTCTAGTTGTGCTCTAACGGCTTCCTGAATAAAATCAGGCGTATGTCCCATCAAACTAATTCCGAAGGACATTAAGAAGTCGACGTATTTATTGCCATCCAAATCCCATAGATAAGCTCCTTTCGAACGCTCAACCGCAATTTGATAGACCATGTCTTTCCACAACTTATTAAAACCTGTAATTGATCTCGGGTCTGCCATAAACTGGCGTTGCGCATCTGTTAGCGCTTGAGAACTTTTAGTTTTTGTGGTATAATTTTGAATGAGTTCTTGCAAATATTTTTGTTCCCTTGCAGACAGGTTTCCATCCTTTTTCTTTGGGGGTTTAAAAGGACCAAAATCTTTTAATTCTGGTTCTTCTTTTGTCTTCTTCGGTTTTGGGACAATGGCTTTGGGGACGGCCGTCGAAATTACCGGAAGTTTATGTTCAATAGGAGCCGTTGGAATAGAACTGCCTTGCAAAAGCGCCAATTGTTGTTCCATGATTTGGAGTTGGCGGTTTATAATGGATTCTAGGCCTCCGTTTGCAGGAATCGGATTTGTAGCTTGGAGATTGGCCTTTGGGCTTATGATATTTGCCGGAGGCAAAGGAGTAATTTGTGGGGCTTGTGGAATCGACTGCATTGGAGCTTCGGGAATTCCGGGTACTGAAGCTGCTTGTTGCGGTGTATTGATTTTTTCCAATTCTGCGAGATAGGCATTATCGGGCAATTGAGTATCGATCAAAGCAGCCAAGGTAGCTATGCTTGGAGCTTCGTCAAATAATTGGCGGAAACTCAATTTAACCTTAAACTCCTTTTTGATTTTA
>CALLVY010000422.1 GCA_938015925.1 uncultured Saprospiraceae bacterium | reverse complement strand
CCGATCTAGGTTGTTATACCGATGATTATATTGGATGTGATGTCGATCGAAATTTAGCCTATGCTTATAACTCTGATGACTTGGATGGCAATTATACTTGTGATGATTGCATGGTTCCAACTTATTGTATGGATATCCCGGTAGTAGGAATTGATTTCTTAAAAGGGCCAATGGATGAATCTGGAAAAGAACTAGGAATGACTTCTTTTACTTATTATGACAGCGGCCTCGCAAGCCCAGTCTTCGCCACTCTTGGACCACAAGAAGCTGAGGATTATTACAATTATCTAAGTGGCTCCTGGAGAGATGGTACCCCCATGACTTATGGAGGAGATGGCTATAATCCGAATAGTACAGAAACGGTCAAACATGCCTATACTTCTCCGCCCAATGACCCCAATGGTTGGAATATGTGTAATTTTGGATATCCGGGAGGAGATTATAGAGTGATTCAAGGAGCGGGACCTTTCTTTATGTTTCCTGGTGCCGTGAATGAAATAATCACTGGTGTGGTTTGGGTTCCGAGTATAGAACATCCTTGCCCGGATCTGAGTGCTTTCTTCGATGCTGATGATAAGGCGGAAGAATTCTTTGGCAATTGTTTTCGGGATCTTTCGACTAGTCTTTTTGAGCCCGCACCTTTAGACCCTCTCCATTTTTACCCCAATCCTTTTTCGCTTTCCGCTGGTGGTTTATTGCACTTGGAAGAACTACCAATTGCGGCGAAGGTTTCCATTTTTGATATCCATGGGCGTTTACTAAAAACGTATATTGGGGAGTCGCAGATGCAGATGGATTTGATGGAAGATTTGGGTCGCCCTAGTCCGGGGACTTATTTTATTCAAGTACAAGCAGAAGGATATGAAGCGGAAGCTTATAAGCTTTTGATCATGGAATAAGTAAAGTTTTTGGTTAGGCAAGCAGTAATTTTTAATCGATATAAGAATGGCAGGCTTTCTCCATTCCTACCCCAATATTGTGATCACTTATTTTTATTTTTCTCTATTCTTTTGCTCACCTTTTCTCTCGAAAAGGAACAAAGAGAAAACAACCTTACCATCTATCCATGTATATTTCAATTAAACTACAGACTTTCAGAGGCAGGCAATCCCGGTTAACAATTGACTGACAATTGTTTTAAGGGTATGAAAACGGTCCTTTTAAAGTCCGTATTTTTGGATAAAGTTAATTTTTTCCATAATCCTTTTTTCCTATCTTTGAGTGGTTCTTTACAGATAGAAAAACTTCCAAGACCTACTACGAAAGCTTACAAACTATTGAAATTGTTTAAAAAGAAAAAAACTTTCTAATCAAATAAACTTTATCGTGCGTTACGATAAAATATTCAGTTCATCCTAATTTAAAGCTTATGACCAACAAGAAATTTACCTTAAGTTATTTATTTATTTTCGCTTTGCTCCAATTTTCCTTTGCCCATCTTCCTCCTAAAAAGGGAAATACCTCAGGAACCATCACCCCAAAGCAAGCTTCCTATCGCATGGACTGTGCTTCTGCTAGTGCACAAATAGACTTAAACATCAACAATGTCCGCGCACGCTTAAAAACTTCAGGAGATTTTTGGTGGGATGGAGGTGACGGTGGCTATATCATCCCAGAGCCCGAACCAGGAGAAGAAGAAATCTCTTCTGTTTTTGCTGGAGCCTTATGGATTGGTGGAATAGATCCTGGTGGTAACTTAAAGATTGCTGCCCAAACCTATGGAAGTTCCTCTGGAAATGAGGAATATTGGCCAGGACCACTAACGGAAGAAGGTCTTACCGACGAGGACAATTGCGCCAATTGGGATCGCTTTTTTACGGTCCACAAAACAAGTGTAGATCAATTCAAAGAAAACTGGGCCATAGCCCTTTCCCAAAACAGAACAGAATTAACTCCTGATGAAATACCAGATGAAATTAAAGGATGGCCAGCTTTGGGAAATCCTTTCTTTGAGGCCATTCATGGTTTTGCTTTGCCGACTGGGAATATTGGATTCAATGGATTAGGAGAATTTTGGGACGAAGGAGGAGTCGCAGGAAGCTACGATCCACAATTTGGAGATTATCCAATTCTAAGCTTTAGAGGTTGTGACCTGAATGCACCAACCATCCCAGATCAAATGATTTTTTCCATCATCAATGACGGAGGAGGTATCCACTTGAACTCTAATGGAGACAATTTACTCATGGAAATCCACAATACCGCTTATGCTTTTAAAGCAGATGATGAAGTCAACGATATGACTTTTTACAAACATCGTTTGATCAATCGGGGTATAGAAGATCTCGATTCTACTTATGTTGGTCTTTGGGTAGACCTTGACCTTGGTTGTTACTCAGATGACTATATTGGCTGTGATAGCGACAGAGGAATGGCTTATGTCTATAATGCAGATGGCCTGGATGGTAATGCGGATTGTTCGGATTGCAATGGGGTAGCAACGTATTGCACAGATATTCCCGTACTCGGAATCGATTTCTTTAGAGGGCCTATTGGTGATTCTGGAGAAGAATTGGCAATGTCTTCTTTTACTTACTATGACGGCTCCGCTTATAATCCTAACAATGCCATGGTCGACCCCCAAGAGGCAACTGAATTTTATAGATATCTAACTGGTTCCTGGAGAGATGGTACTCCTTTTACCTATGGAGGATCTGGCTACAGTCCAACGAGTACAGAATATGTTAATTTTGCATTTTCTACCCCTCCAAATGAAATTAACGGATGGAGTATGTGTAATGCAAATCTCGGAAACGGAGATCGTCGAACGATCCAATCCGCAGGACCTTTTACCTTAATGCCGGGTGCCATCAACGAAATGGTTACGGGCCTAGTTTGGGTACCAAGCATGACCTATCCTTGTCCAGACTTAACCCGTTTATTTGATGCAGATGATAAAGCCCAAATGCTTTTTGACAATTGTTTTGAGGAATACTTGACGAAGACCATTGAGCCGCTGGCTTTTGATCCGATCAATATTTTCCCTAATCCTTATTCGCTTTCCGCTGGTGGAGTTTTGCAGGTAGAGCAGCTTCCTAAAAACGCCATGCTATCTGTTTTTGATATCAATGGGCGTTTGATGAAAACGTATACTGGAGAGACGCAGTTGCAATTGGATTTGTCGGTAGATTTGGATCGGCCTAGTCCTGGGACTTATGTCATTCAAGTACAGGCAGAAGGATATGCGGCGGAGTCTTATAAGCTTTTGATTATGGAATAAATCTTCCTACCTCATTCAAAACATTTAATCGAGGTCGTGGTATAAAACTGCGACCTCGATTTTAGTTAACGAAAGTGTCTTCCCAAAAAAAAACTGCACTCCAAGTCAAAAGACTCAGAGTGCAGTAAAGGAAAATGGGCTTCAAAACATTTCTTCGAATTACTAATTCTTCTTCGTCAATATGCTATTCAAAGTACAGCCATTACAAGCATTACAAATGATGTTTGGTAAAAGGGTTTCGTAGTACTTTGTTGTCACTGCTGCTGGCGTAGATTTGATATGTGTTCCTCCCGTTTGATCGGATAATTTTTGGTAGAGGTTAAACATTTCTACAGATAAATTTCCATAATCAATCAAGTGGCTAAAAACGGCTACGCTATTATCTTGAGCTGCTTTAATGGCACTATTCACTTCATTGGTTTCATTTCCCAATTCACTCACACTTCCCCAGATTCGAAATGGGCAACAGCCGTCCAACTCTTCATCACTGATGTAAAAAATTGCTTTACAAGCATCGGGTCTCCAATCAAATTTATCGGAAAGATCTTCTATCGCATTGGCGCCCTGTTCTGTTGCATGTCCAATCGGCGCGATGTCACCGGCTAAGGTCAAAGAGGTTCCAGCGAGGGTATTGAGGTAAGCTCGGTGCGAAGTCGTAAAAGCGCTTCCCGCAAAATTGGCCCCATCTACTCCTAAAAACTGTACTCTTAAATCGGTATCGCATTGGGCTTGGGCCATCGCGATTCCCTGGCTGGCGGCAGCACTAATCGAATCTGCAAAAGCGCCCATGGAACCACTTTGATCCATCAATATTATCAGATCTACCTGCGGTTTGGTGGCACTTCCGCCACATGGTACCAATATGGGATCTTCACATTTATTGCAAGCAAAAGCGGTAAAAAGTACAGCGACGAGGAAAAACATTTTTATCTTTTTCATGATTTTTGATTTTTGATTTTGAATTAATTTTGGTGTTTGGTGTCCCGCAGTTTTTTCTATTTCAAATGCGGTTTTTTTTTAGTTTTAGAAATTATAATTGGGGTTTAGGATAAAATTATTGAAGAATGAGGTGATGGTATTTGGTGTCCCGCAGATTTCGCAGATTTACTTCGTGAACCTTCTTATTTTCGGGTTCGCAGATTTCTTCCGTAGAACGCTCTTATTGGTTTCGCAGATTTTTTTACGATCGAACGTTTAATTTCTTTGAAATCTACGGGACACTTTTTTCTTTTGTCCTCTATCTAAAATTCATTTTATCTACACTTCAACATCGCCTCCGTCCTACGATTTACTTCATATTCCATCTCGCTACAATCCACTCCATCCCGGCAATGATTCAGTGGGCGCGTTTCGCCATAGCCTTGAGCAATAATGCGTCTCGAAGAAATCCCTTTGGATAGGATGTAATCTACCGCCGACTTTGCTCGCTGTTGACTCAATTTAAAATTATAAGCATTAGAACCTCGGCTATCCGTGTGGGAAGACAATTCAATTTTTGCATTGCGGTGATCTTGCATATAGCGCACCAATCGGTCAAGTTCGAATTGGGAAGCAGGCGTCAGATAAGATTCATTGAAAGCATATTTGATATCAAGTACGGTTCCACGACCACAATCAAAATCATCCATTCCCAATTCCAGATCGACAAACAAAGTCGTACTCCTGGTCAAACCAATCGTGGAAGCTCTTTCGATGTCCGACAGTTTGTTTTCTTTGCTCCCCACCATTTCATAGGTCGCGTCTTTATCCAATCGAAAAGCAAAGGCTCCTCTCCCATTCGAATTGTCTTGCTGTACACCACCTGTTTGTGTATTGGTCAAACTCACCACTACATTTGGTTCTGCACTTCGGGTTCCTTTGTTGATGGTATTTCCTTTTAGGATAAATCGAAGATCGGTATACAAGATTTCTTTTTGCAAAATAGCATTGGGGCTAAATTCCTGATCGTAGATGCTAGCGTTCGTTGTTTCGACACCATATACATTCCCCGTTACCGAGTAGTTGCCATGCCTGATGGCTGCAAAATCTACAACTCCAAAAGAGTTAGTGGTTCCAGTAGCTACGATACTTCCTTGTTGATCGCTCAGCGCCACATCTGCATTCGGAATCACTTTTCCAGAAACTTGATCTCGAACGGTCACGACTACTTTGTGCGCATCATTCGGGCATTCACAAACAATGCAATTCGGCTCTTTTGGCGTCACCACTTTCGTTCGACTGCCGAAGGTATACGCAATTCCCAAATTGACTCCCACGGAGGATAAATCCATACAGTTCCCCAAGCTCTTATCATAAGGCAACATCAATGGCGAGGTACCGCTAAGCGTATAGGGCTGAGGCGTATGGACAAAAACGTCTTCCCCGTGTACGATGCTATGCGGCCCGGTATTCGTCAAATCCTGATAAGCATCGAAGTGTACCCCAAAGTGACGG
>CALLVY010000421.1 GCA_938015925.1 uncultured Saprospiraceae bacterium | reverse complement strand
AATACTTGGTTTTATTGGAATATAAGAAAAGCGACTGTCTTTTGATTAGACAGTCGCTTTTTGAAGAATCTGTATCTGGTTCGGAGAACCAAACTAGCTTTTAGCTCTTTTGTGATATTCTGAAGACCCTGCGCTAGCGGTTAATCAGGCATCCAGAATTTCCTCATTCTCATAAGAACCTTCATCTACTTCTATAGAGTCAGTCCAATAAGAGTATAGGATATAACCAATAATTACATGAACAATATGGCTTACTAAATCTGTAAATTCAACTCTATCAAAAGTTCCAATAAGCCATCTCATCGAAACACTGAACAGACCCAATATTCCACCAAATATTGATAGACCTGCCCAAATCTTCACAATTATTCCAGTAAATTTTAATTTCAATAAAATTGCTACCCCTACTAAAAGATTTAAACTCAAATGAAATACTGAAACCCAATTCCACTCAACAAGAATATCTTGTGTCCTAATAAAAGCAACCCAGCTTAAAACTAATATTAAGAGCAAAGGATACCATTTATTTGTAAAGTTCATTTTAACTAATTTTCTATCTTATTAAACATTACTGCAAGACCTAACATAAGTAACATTATTGCACCAAATACAGTTCTTACTATATTATACCACTTGAAACTACTAGTATCTTCATTAGAATCTTTGAATCCAAAATAAAGTAGAAAAAAACTAGATAGAATCAAAAACAATCCAGCTAAAATTCTAATCATAAATATATTGTTTTTTACTCCGGTTCTTCCATTAATGTCTCCTTTAATCCATCTTCAGCATATTCAATTACGGCATTACCTGCTCCCTCAATTGCATCTTTTGTCATCTTACCATGTGCAGGAATGCTTGTTTTAAGGTCTAAATTTTTAACACTATTTTTTAATACTCCTCCACTAACAGTTGACGCCCCCTCTACCAACAATTCGATTTGGGTATTAGTGCTTAACCTCCCTTTATAGGCATATTCAAGTCCTCCCCTCAAGACAACAGTAAGAGCACTAACTGTTCCTGCTGCTGTCGCAACTGGAACCGAAACTGGAGAAGACGCCCCACCTGATACTGCTGTTGCACCAAGAGCTCCCTTCTGCACATCACCTGATACGTCTCCTACTTTTTCAAGCCCACTATCTACTGCATCTATGATTTTATCGTTTTGCTCTAACGTAGCATAAACTTTTCGAGTGGTTTCTCTTTTTTCTTCATCACTCCCACTAATCCAACTCTTAAAATTAAAATGCTTTCTAACAGCAGATTTAAAACCATTATCTGTCCATTCTTTTAAAAAGCTTTTCACTGGGGGTTCTGAGGGGGACCTACCATCAGGATCAATAAAACTTATCGGATTTCCTAAGACATAATTGTACGGTGACCAAGACGCAAAATCAGCCGCCAAGGGATCCAAACACCAAAAACTCTACACAATATTTCAACATCATAAAACACTCGCCTAACACCGATCCTGCTTCCAAAATCAGTTCCCTAAAGATAGAACTTTTTTTTCATTTGACTTTTCATTTGATTTTCAATTGAAAAAAAATATAGAAGCGCGCGTTTGCTTTTAGCTGATGGGCAATACTGAACAGCGTGGCCTTTTTGAGGGAGGGCGTTCAGTATTGAACAGCCGCTTAGCCATTTGGCGATTGAAAACGGTAGCGGGAACACTTGGTTTTGATTCGGGTGTTATTCTTCCGGCGGCCTTCTGCGGTGGGAGCCGAAGCCAGCCAGGGCAAGGTACTCGTTTGGCTAGCGCGTTGGTGCCGGCTGGCTGTGCGCAGCGATGGCCTTGAGGGTAGGTGCTGGTGTGTCTTGGATTTTGTGCAGAGCTGACCAGCACTGAGGCGACCCGGCAGGCCGCCAAAACTAAAGGCGGTGGAAGGCTGCTATTTCTTAACAGCAGACTGGGAACCGACTGTGAGGAGGCCGCAGTGAGACCCAGCACCGTGACAGCTACGCTCTGCTAGCTGGCGCGATGATGGAAGCGAACGAAGACCCGACGAACGCCGCTTTACTGCGTGTGCGTGAGCCTTGTGCGGTGTGCTGTTTCGTGCGGATAGTTTTGATTGGCTATTGCAGCGGATGGAGTTTGTCAATCGCTTGTTTCAGTTCTTCCAATCCCGTTTGTTGATAGGCTTCTGTACTGGCCGTCCTTCTGTGGCCAGCAAACTCCTGGACGATTCTTATATCATTTTTTTCTTTCAGTAAATGGGCGATTACACTTTGACGGATTTTGATTGGGGTTAACTTCTCGTGTTTTTCTTTTCCTCGATTTACCATTCGATTAATGCCGGATTTCCAAAGTTGTTTGCCTTCTTCTGATAAAATAAAATAGTCAAAACGTTTGCCTGATCTGCGCTTGCGCCAATACTTCTTCCAGTCATTTTTTAGGTAGTTATGGAACAGTAATATCTGATTCGGTTTTAGACTTAAAGTCCTTCCTCTATTCTTTTTATTCTCTCTAATTTTAATCGTTCCTTTTTCCAGATTTACATCCTCTTTCTTCAACTGACTAATTTCTAATACCGTCAGCGCCTGATAAATCAATAAGCTGATTATTATCTTATCTCTATTCTGATTTTCTTCATTTTTTGACTCATAATTTTCATACAGATTTTCCAACACTTCTTTTGTATATAAACTTTCTACTTGTATTTGTCGGTTGATTTGGTCTTTTAAATTCAGGTATTTACAAGGATGACCTTTCCGCTTTCCAACTTCCAATAAATAGTTAAAATAAATCTTGATGGCAAACAAATTATTCCGTAAGCTCTTGGGGTGTAAACCTTCTTTTCTTAGCTGTCCAATGTAATCTAAAACATCTGTGTAACTTGCTTTGTCCACCCCGCCTCCCATCACCATTTTAAAACGTCGGATCATATTTTCATAACTTCTAATCGAGGTGGAACTATACTTTTCAAGGAGGTAATTTCTTAGGTTCATCTTTCATTAATTTTGATAATTGTTCTTGACTAATATGCGTATAAATTTGAGTTGATTCCAGTTGGCTGTGCCCTAAAAATATTCTGACCTGCTCCACCTTTACACCTTGCTCGATCAGATGTGTTGCTATGGAGTGCCGAAGGTTGTGTATGCTAATTTGCTTGTTTATCATTTTATGATTTTGAGTTCTCTTTATCAATCGTTTTAAGTATTTATTATAGGTCCATTTGTGCATTCTTCCACCTCTTGAGTGCAGCATAAACGCTTTTAGTCCGGGTTTAAAATCTCGTCCACTTGTTAAGCCTTCTCGCTCCAGGTAATAATAATCCGCTAAGTCTTTTACTACTCCGCTGCTCATTGGAACCACTCGTCTTTTTAGCCCTTTTCCTTCAGGTACAATCAGGATTTTTTCTTTCAATCTTATATCCTCAACATTACACTTACTTAACTCGCCAACTCGTAATCCACATCCATAAGCCAATGATAAAATCGCTCGCTCCTGGAACGTTTCTGCCACCTCGTAAAGCCTGTGGATTTCTGATTGGCTTAGCACCGTTCTTTCTGATCGATGCCTGGGATAAGGGAAGTTTAATACACCACAGGGATTGACTTTGATTCTATTTTCGTTTTGCAACATCTTAAACAGATCCCGTACATTGCGCATGTGGCTATGCGTCGTTTTTTCGCTCAAAGTGGTTCCACTATTCAAGCTCGGTCGGCTGCTTAGGTAAGCGTAGTATTCGTTGATTTGACTGGTTGTAATTTTGGTAATATCTAACTCTCCTTTTTGTTCCAACCAATGTAAAAACTCGGTGATGTAATTGTATCGACTTCGACTACTTTTTGGATGATAACCCAATCTTAAAAGGTACTCGTAAAAATGTTGTGATAATTTTTGGTAGGTTTCACTTAGGAGTATGATCTTTTTGGGCCTTGCCATACACATCTACTTTTTGGAACGGGAACAATCAGGGCAATTTTGGAACTAACTCTTTGATCTTCTTCTCTTTACATTGTTCCATAATTGTTCCCGACTGTTCCACGTTCCTATTGTTATACTTATTTTAACATCATAGCTTCTCAATCTGGCTCATTAAATCATCCTTAATCTCTGCCCGAAGCTTCGCATAATTATCCCAATAATCTACCTGGTAACGTACCTTTCTTTGATTGCCACTATACTTACTCGTCAGGTATTCCATCTCCATCAGTCTTGTGAAAAATCGACTACACTGCGCCTTACTAATTTGCAGTGCCTGCCGTACTTCCCGTTGCGTAAATTCATAGCCCTTGCCTTTCGGTAACAAGTAATTTTTCAGTCGCTCAAAAAACTGACGTAAACTCCCATCCGACAACTCGTCCACCCTCAATACTATGGATTCAAACAATATTTCACAAGCTACCTGCAGGTCTTCTTTTTCTGTTATCAATCTGCCCTGCTTGTCCTGTTTTCTTTGATATTGATTAATCAAAGTCACCTGCTTGATAAAGTGTTTGTATAACTCATTTAAGCGTCTTAGTTTGTCTGCCGACTCCGGTAATTTAATCTTCTTCGCATAAGGGTTCAACACCTCATATGGTTTTAGTAAGCGGATACAATTTTGGATAAATGCCACTATCCGTTTTTGCTCCGATTTATCTATCAATCCTGCCGATTCATCATCCTGGTAATCGATCACCCGAAGCGTCTGCTCCTTACTCTCATCCACTGCAATAACAAAACACCGACTGATGTTATCCTCGTATATTTCTCCCTTCGTCGTACAGGCCAGCGAAGCGATGGGGCCGCGCACGATCCGCTCACCTCCCGTTATACTACCGTGCTTATCCTTCACACTTGTACTGCTTATCAAAATCTCATTGGATTGTAATTCCCGCACTGCTAATTGGGCATCTTCTTTCAATCCGTCCAGATCTTCAAAACAAATCAACTTATGTACAAAAAAGTATTCATCCTGATTGTAAAAACTATTATCTGTAACACGGGTGTAACGTTTGATATCTTCCGGAGGCATTAGACCACTTATCACTTTTAATAAGCGCGTCTTGCCACTTCCACTGCTACCTTGTATCAAGGCATGCAAGGTATCCGGCATCTTATAAGAACTCGCTATTACAAAGAGTAATATTCGGTTCATATCTTCTCCAACTATCCCCACTTTTCCGATCAGCTTATTCAACTCCCAAATCAGATTTTCAGACTTTAAAAACCCGATACATTTTGTGGCTGAGGCAGTGGGTACAGCTATCTTTTTGCTTTGTCGATCCTTGCTCTGGTGCAATTGTTTATCCCGATAAAATTCCAATAACTTCATTAACTGGTTGAGGTCTTTTTCGACCCCGTCTTTTCTCAGTCCTAATTTCTCAGCAATCAGCTTACAGACTTTTTCTACCTGCAAATAATCGTAGAGGTCCACTTTTAATGTGATACTTTGCATTTGATTTGATTTTTTAACTACCGTAGGCAGTTGGTTAATTAATCGTTTTTCTTACTCACCTCAATAGTGATCTTCATACTATCCGGCTGATTCACTTTAAACCCTTTGACTTCATACCCCGCTTCATTACCCCGATACTTTAGATGGTAAGGATTGTTCGTATCAAGGCCATTTACTGCCTTTGGTTCTTCTTCCTCTTCTTCCCCCGACTCAATTGTTTCCTTTTCTTTTTCATTTGATTTTTCAACTGAGTTTTCATTTGAAAAAATAAAGTCATACGCCTTTCTTGTCTCAATTAGGTGAATAAGTATTTCCGGACTATGCCCTTGTAGCAAACTATTTACATCCTCATTATCTGGTACGGCTACATTTGTAATCTTTACTTTTTCATATTCCACTTTCAACATCGGAGCATATTTTGCAACTGCTTTCTTTCCAGCTTCATCTCCATTCAAAAAGAAGATGATTTCTTCTAGTTCTTTTAGCTCCTTAATCGCCCTTTGGTGTTCTTCGGTCAACCTATTTGTTCCGTACAGTGCCAGTACCCTATACTTGTTTTTGATCTCGTCCTGTTCTAACAAGGTTGCTTCATCTATTATACTTTCCGTTAAAATCAGTCGTTTGGTTCCTGCTCCTGGATAGCCAGGATATAAACCTTTACTATCTTTCAGGTAAAAATGACGTTGCTTTTTATTGTCTAGCGTACTACGGAAGTACAGACCTGTGATTTGCCCGGCTTTGTTTTTCAGAGCGAACACAATGCCCCATTTGCCAAAGGGTTTGTAGGCCGGATTGCCTGTCCTTGCCTTTACACCCAAATCCAATAGTAAACCATACTTTATACAGCTTTTTATCAAACCTTCATCCTTGCGCTTACCGTGGTGGAACTGGCCGCTATTATAACCCACTTTTGTTTTGGTAAAATCCAAACAGCGCTTTTCCAAATACTCCTTTGCTGACTTTGAGTTGTGTACTGCATTTTTGAAGTAGGTGAACATCTTGGTCAGTAAGGTTACTCGATCTTCTGTTTCTCCCTTTTGCTTTACCGGCTTACTCAATGGATATTTCACCGGGTCGATCAGATACTTGGCGATTAGGATGGCCTCATGCTTCGTACAGCCTTCTTTGTACATAATGAAGTCGATTACATCTATGCTCTTGCCATGCGTCGGACAGTTGGTGCTAAAACAATACGCTGTATGCGTTTTGTAGTACACTTGCATCGACGGCGTTTTGTCGGGATGGAAGGGACAGCAGAGCCGCAGGTTTTTGTCTGGCTTTAAATGGTAGTAGCGTAGCACCGTCGCTAATGTCAGTTTGGCTTTGATCTCGTGGATTTCCATAAGTTGAAAATTTTGCAACATCAATATTCATTATATTGAAAGCAAAATTACAAATAACTTTCATATATTTGCAATATACTTTCAATAAAAACAAATTAAATCATCAAAACTTTCAATTTATGGTAACTTTGCAAAAAACAATAGAACTCTACAATATGAAGTTTAACGAGAAAATCAAAGCCTTACGCAAGGCTTCAAAGATGAACCAACAGGAATTGGCAGATAAGATACACATACACGTTACCCACCTTTCTAAAATGGAAAACGGACACTTGCTGCCTTCTATTGATATCGTACAACGATTGATGAAGGTTTTTGCCGTGAGTGCTGACAACCTTTTGAACGATAGTGAAAATAGTGTAGTGGAATTGCAAAATCACGAACTGAACGAACAACTAATGCTCATCAACCAATTGGATGAAGACGAAAAAAATGCCCTTATCAAAATCATTAATTCGATGCTCACTAAAAAAAGAATGAAAGATTTGTTGGATGGCAAGGTTAAATTCTGAACATTAAAAAAGCCCCACCAAAAATGATGAGGCTCCTCTATTCTATAGAGTCAGTTTTTATTCTCCTAAAAAGGTAGCAATCTCAGGAAAAACCTGCTCCAATCGACTCAATTCAGGATACCTATTTCCATACTCCAAACCTACATCAAGATAAGACCTAACTTTCTCTTTTTCTTCTTTGCCTATCCCTTGTAAAGCATCTATAAATACAGATACTCCAACTTTATCAATCACATCAATTAACAAAATTCCATGATCGTAAGAAGCTGCATCAAATATCTCCAATAGAGATAACTCTTTTAAAGCCTTTTTATCTTCTGCAATACTTTTTTCAACTAGGCTACACAAAGGATATGAGCGCTTTGTAGCAGAAAAATAAAGTAATTCTGTTACATTTATTCCTTCAACATTAGGACAGCTTTTATTAGAGCATGAAAGAATAAACAAAATAATAAAAACTCCCAAATAAAATATTTGCCTCATTTTAGTCTAGTTTTATTGAAGAATCATCTGGCGTATCTCCTACAACATCTATTTCACCGAACTTTGTTCTTCTGGAAAAAGGATTCCAACCTTGTCGACCCCTCTTATCTTTTACTGTAGTTGTACTTGTGTTTTGTAGAACTTGCTCTAGTACTCCCCATTCTGATGAACGATTATCACCAGTCGTCTTGCAAATTGTAACGCATCCATGACTTACAGATCCTGTATGCAGCCTAAATCCATCTCTGGTTTCCCCATCTGCATTAACTACACCTGCAACATCATATTGGTCATTGTTAGGCTTCCCATCTTGTGCATCAAGGCGATACCATTCTGGATGTGTCGTACTTGACTCATTATCTAGTACATTATAAGTTCCCGAAGGAATCTCTAATTCCCTTGCATTTCCGTCTGAAACAAAACTATCAGAATTACCATCTACATGACCACCTGATTGAACACCCTCTATTAATAAAATTTGATTGTGTGTAAGATTTCCATCTGAATCACGGACACCACCAAGTTTATACTCAGATGCTGAAACAGTAACTGTTGGGAGACCTGTCTTAAAATGATCTAAATCTATCAGACGTAATGTTCCATCGCTTTTATTAAACCTAATAATTACATCTTCTGGTGCTCGCCCATCTGGATCAACGAATCGAACAGGGTTATCAAAGCTATAGGAATAAGGTGAAAAGTTTGCAAAGTCTGCTGCGAGGGGGTCAACACTCAAAAACCGAGCAATATCACTATCATAAAACCTCGCTCCTCGATAATCTAATCCAGTCTCCTGATCACGCTGATGATAAGTAGTCAAAAACTTCTCTGCCTCACCTGGCTTATATTCCCTAAGCACTTTTCCATAAGG
>CALLVY010000420.1 GCA_938015925.1 uncultured Saprospiraceae bacterium | reverse complement strand
TTACAAATTAAGCTTCTTGGATCAAAGTCGCAATTCCATCCACCAAAAATGTCGTATAATAGGATTAACAACGTTCGAATTATATAGTTTTGTGCAGAAGTATTAAAGTTTTTTAAAATCTTTCCTTCTAGATTTTAGATTTAAGCTTAAGAGAATACCTATTTATGAATTCAAATTTTGATCCAATGGAAGAAAAAAAGAGAAAAAGGTGGAATATCCTCGATACCTGGGATGGAGAATATCAAGGCAATGTATTTGGAAATAAAGTCGCGGTACGAGGTGGACTATTCCTGCTAGTGGTCTTATTGTTTATGATTTATCGGCATTATTCGCTGGGAATCCCTTTTGGGGGAGTGCCGGATACGCCAGTGGAGCAGGTAGAGATTCCGGTGCCGGAAGGCAAGGAATAAGAAGGCTTGTTGGAGCAAGAAAATTTTTGAAAATGGGTTTATTTGTTTTTTGCTACACGTTCTATGCCTTCTAGGATTCCTAGAAAATTATTAGTGAGAATGTTTGTTTGAGTGGTCGAGTTTGCCTGACTGATAATTCCCATTCGGATGTTTTTCGCTAAGCGATACCATTGTCCTTTGAATTGTATTAACTCATCTTCCGCACTGGGGGCTAAGGCAACTAATCGTTCTTCATATTCCGAGACCAGGTCAAAGAGAGAGGAACTAAAGGGAACCTTGTTCTTTATTTCATCAAAAAGGGCTTCATTCGAAGAAGGAGTGGTGGAGGCAGTCTCTGCTGCAAAAAATCCTACTTCTTCCAGCTTTTCGACCTGATCAAAAAAATGAAATTTCAATTCTCCGATACTGGCGTATTCGGTCTTGAAGTGTTTGAGCTCCCGCAATTTATCTTTAAAGGCTTGTAAACTATTTTGGTCTCTTTCACTCGTTTCGCCAGGAGGAGTACTGGTATTAAAATAAGTGTAAATTTTTGGCTTTTGATTTTCCTGGAAGGACTGGAAAGCCGTCTCAAATTCTTCTGCAGTATACTTTCCCACTTTAGTATGAAAGAGCATGACAAAAATATCACAGTCTTCTATCGCCTTATTGTATTCATCCTGAAGTCGGGTGCTCGACATCGCATCAATAAAATCTTCCCAGATCACCAACTCCAATTCAAAACCTCTATTCTTCCATCTTTTATTTTTTCGACCAATGGCAATTTCAAATTCTTTTCGTTCGTCTCTTAGTTCAGAGGAAGATGCCAAAAATATTTTTTTGATTTGCATAGGTACTGTTTTTTAGAGCAATAAATATAGACATTATTTCTTTTACTCATTTATTATTTCCGCATTCTTATTACATTTGTCCGAACCTAAAATAAAGAAAATTGAAGATTCCATTTATCAAATACCAAGGCACTGGCAATGATTTTGTGCTCATCGACAATCGCGAGATCACTTACTTGACCAAAGAAGATACCGCTAAAGTCCAACAAGTCTGCGACCGCCGCTTTGGCATTGGCGCCGATGGCTTGATCTTATTGCAAAATAAAGAAGGCTTTGATTTTGAAATGATTTATTTCAACTCAGATGGTTCGGAAAGTACCATGTGTGGCAATGGTGGTCGATGTATTACGGCCTTTGCCAAACACCTGGGGATTATTCAAGACAAGGCTTACTTCTTAGCGATAGATGGGCCACACGAAGCCATCATCCGAGCAGATCATTGGGTGGAATTAAAGATGATTGATGTACCAAAGGTGCATTGTGAAGCAGAGCATTATGAGCTCAACACTGGTTCTCCTCACTATGTCGCTTTTGTAGAAGATGTGGATGATATTGATGTGGTCGAAAATGGTCAGGCCATTCGTTATTCTGAAGCTTATCGGGAGGAAGGGATTAATGTCAATTTTGTGGAAAAGAGGAAAGAGGGAATTTTAGTACTTACTTATGAAAGAGGGGTAGAAGCGGAAACCTTTTCTTGCGGAACGGGCGTAACCGCTGCCGCGATCGCTTATTATCTAGACGCTCCTGATGTTTCGCGTCAGCACGTGGCTATCCAAACCAAAGGTGGAAATCTTGAAGTTAGAATTGTTCCAGATGGCAAGGGTGGATTTCAGGATGTTTGGCTTTGTGGTCCGGCGGAGTTGGTTTTTGTGGGGACGGTTTAGAGGAGGGCCAAGCTTAAAACTTGCGTTTACTCATTCATCGTCGTCATCATCATCTATTCCCATCTTAGCTCCAGCCAATTCACTTAAAGCATGTCGATCTCCCTGTGCCTTGGCGACCTCCATTCCTTTCTTATAAGTCGCTATGGCCTCCGGGAAATCTCCTTTTCCTTCATAGAGTTTTCCCAAGTGATAGTAAAGTCCAACATAATCCGGCGCTTTTTCCTTTAAGATCAAATAGTATTCAAGTGTTTTTTCGGGAGCTTGCAGGCTATCGTATTCTTTGGCGATAGCAAAAAGTAGAAAAGGATCGTCTGGGCTAGATTCAAGGAATTGAAAGAGTTGTTGAAGGCGAGGAGAATCGGGTGTTGACATGTCGCTATGAATTAAGTCTTTTAGATGTAAAATTTATTTTTGTAGAAATAGGTACCTTAGTTTATTTAAGTATAACTTATTGATAATTAATAGATTAGCTTGTTAAAGTTTAAATTAGCGAAAATTCGCTTACCGCTGGCATTTTGCTTTTTTTATTCCTATATTTGCAGCGAAATTTGACAGGCTAGGATCATTAGATCAAACGCTGGGTCCCTAATCCAAATATTTGCACCAAAATAATTAAAAAATTTCCGTGAAGGAGATTATAAGTAGGCTTGGAGATAAAAAATCAAGCAAGTGGAGTGAAAAAGGCGAATTAGTTAAACCTATTTTCAACTCACGACTTATAACTTATATAATTGGAATACTAAAAAAGAAAGTCAATGAAATTACTCGTTTGTGTTAGCAAAACTCCTGATACAACTGCAAAGATCGCATTTACTGCCGACAATACAGTTTTTGATGGTACCGGAGTTCAATATATTATGAACCCCTATGATGAATGGTATGCTTTGGTAAAAGCCATTGAGATTAAAGAAAAGGATGGCGGTTCTGTTACCTTGATCAATGTTGGTCCATCAGAAAACGATACCATTATCAGAAAAGGTTTGGCGATTGGTGCAGATGATGCCGTTCGAATCAATGCAGATCCAAAAAGTGCTCTATATGTAGCGAAGCAAATTGCAGCCTATGCCAAGGAGCAAAACTTCGATGCTATATTTTTGGGAAAAGAAACCATCGATTATAATGGTTCTGAAGTAGGAGCGATGCTTGCGGAATGCTTGGACATGCCTTATATCTCTTTCGGAAATAGTTTGGAAATGAATGGCAATACTGCTACGGTTTCTAGAGACATCGAAGGTGGAAACGAAATTGCAGAAGTAGATACTCCTTTTGTAGTTAGTGCCGCAAAAGGAATGGCTGCACAAAGAATTCCCAACATGCGTGGGATTATGATGGCCAAACGCAAACCATTGAATGTGGTAGAACCAGTAGCTGTGGAAGATTTGGCAGTAGTGGTCAATTATCAATTGCCAGATGCTAAAGCTGCCGTGAAAATGGTAGACCCGGAGGATATGGATGAATTGGTACGTTTGCTCCATGAAGAAGCCAAAGTGATTTAATTCTTATTTCTGTCGATCAGAAACTAGGATTAGATTTAAAACAACTTCTATTAAAAAAATTAAAAACTTCCAGATAATGGTATTAGTATTTGCAGAAAGTCAAAAAGGAAAATATAAAAAAGCTGCTTTCGAAGCAGTCACTTATGCTGCTAAAACAGCTCAGATGATGGGCAAGGAATGCGTCGCTCTTACAGTCGGTGCATCAGATAATGCGGCTGAGTTGGGACAATATGGAGCTAGCAAAGTATATAATGTAAGCAACGATCAGCTCAATGACTTTGATAGTCAGGTTTATGCTGCAGTCGTAGCGGATGCTGCGAAGCAATTGGGTGCTGAGGTGGTGATTTTGAGTCATAACTCTACAGGAAAATCTTTATTGGGTCGTTTGGCCGTTCGTTTAGAGGCCGGTTCTGTCGCAGGAGTCAATCATTTGCCTACGGTAGAAGGTGCTTTTCGAGTAAAGAAAAACGTTTTTTCTGGAAAAGCTTCCGCGGAATATGAAGTACAATCAGCTGTAAAAGTCATCTCCTTGATGGGAAATTCTATTCCACCAGAAGCGGGTGGGGCAGATGCTGCCGTTGAAAATTTAGAGGTAGCAGTACCGACCAGTCGATTGACCGTAAAAGAAGTGAAAACAGAAGATGGCATTGTTCCATTACCAGAAGCCGAATTGGTAGTTTCCGCAGGAAGAGGAATGAAAGGTCCAGAAAATTGGGGAATTGTGGAAGAATTGGCCACTATCCTTGGAGCAACGACCGCTTGTTCTCGTCCGGTAGCGGATGCCGATTGGCGCCCGCACCACGAGCACGTAGGCCAAACAGGAGTCGCTATTCGTCCAAATCTATATATCGCCATCGGAATTTCTGGTGCCATTCAGCATTTGGCAGGGGTAAATAGCTCTAAAGTTATCGTGGTAATCAATAAAGATCCCGAAGCTCCATTCTTTAAAGCCGCCAATTATGGTGTCTTAGGAGACCTGTTTGATGTCGTACCAAGACTCAATGAAGCCTTTAAGAAATACAAAGCATCAGGTAATTAATGACTATTTAAAGTCTTAATTATCAACTTGATAAAGATTTCCGGATACCTTTTGTCGAAAGGTATCCGGATTTTTTTGCCCCAAAAAAGACTTATATCAGACAGTTTTGATTGTATTAAAAAAATGACTTATCTTAAATAATATTCCTAATTAGGAGATAATTAGGCCTGGTACTTAGAAATCCCTTATTTGGGGCTTGATATTAGCGCAAATCGGGCTTCATTTTAAGATTTTTTATTATTACATTTGTGCCCCGAATTCAGATTTTGAATACTGGTACGAATTTGGTGTTTAGTAGTAGAAATCCCTCCGGTTCCTATCTTTTCTATGTTATCACCGGTTTTTTGAGAGGATTTTTCACAGTTTTTCTACTTTATTCTTTTTAAAAAACTGCATTTTTCAACCCTCAGTGATTGGATATGAAAAAAATCGAATTAGATATTGTTGCCTTATCGCATAGTGTTACACAGTCGCACAATTATGCCGTGGTTCTTGGAGAACAAGAAGGCTCTAGAAGATTACCTATAGTAATTGGTGGTTTTGAAGCACAAGCGATCGCCGTAGCGATGGAAAGAATGACCCCAAATCGTCCCTTAACTCACGATTTATTTAAAAATGCTTTAGATACTTTTGAGATAGAACTCAAAGAGGTGGTTATCAATAATTTATTGGATGGGATTTTCTATGCTCGCCTCATTTGTATGAAAGGAGGAGAGATGATAGAAATTGATTCGCGCACTTCCGACGCCTTGGCGATGGCCGTACGATTCAATTGTCCTATTTTTACCTACGAATTTATCCTTGACGCTGCTGGTGTGATTTTGGAAGAACCCGAAGAAGCAGTCGCCACTCCAAGTTCTTCTGCCAAGAAGAAAAAGAAAAAGGTAAAAAGCAATTCGCTTTCTCAATACTCTGATGAAGACCTCGGCAAAATGCTGGGGGAAGTCCTCGGCGAAGAAGATTATGAAAGAGCCGCTGAAATCAGAGATGAAATCAAAAGAAGAAAAACCTTAGAAGGCTAAGCAAAACTTAGTTTACATAAGCTGGCGGATTTTTATTCGATTGGCTAGCTCTCGCACCTCTATATCAATGACTTGGTATAGAGGTGCTTTTATTTTAGGGATCTGGTTCCTTCAAAATAATGCTCATCGACTTGTTTTCCCGCGAAGCTACTCCCGATTGTCCATTTCAAACCATAAATGACAATTACAACTTTGGATCTTGTGTTGTTTCTTATAGCTATGATCGGTATCTCTGTGGACCAGGGGATGCTGCCATCTACAATTTTCAGATAACTGGAACTTCCCAATATTGCCACTTCTACAAAATTCTGGTAACAGATAACTACAATGATGGAGATTTAATTGATTACCAAAAGTATTACACCTTTTTTGCGGCCTTTATCCTTAGTGATATCGAAGACAACTTATTTAATTTTATGCCTCCTGGTGCCGGAGGAAATTCAACGGTAATCTCTTACATTCCTAATCTTTGTTCGGTCGTCTGTCAAAGTAATAGTGCTCGGGAAGAATGCGGTGAGGAATACTGCATCCGATATGTTTTTCACCAAGAATCTGATAATTCTAGGATAACATTTGTACAAAGTACTGGCGAATGTGGAGGAACGGTTGCGACTTGTGTGAATCCACCATACCTAACGGGAGATTGTCAAAATCACAATTGCGAAAATCTCGAGCTCTACAGATAATATTCTGAATTTTTTTCAAGAACGTGTTTGTTTAATTACAAACACGCTCTTTTATTACCAGTTTTTCGGTGATTCCAAAAGCTCAATTACCCGCGCCAACATTTCCTCCGAAATATCTAAATGCAAAGTAAAGCGAACCGTCTGCGGCCCAAAAGGCGAAGCCAAAATCCCAAAAGAATTCAACTTCTCCAAAAAGGAAGCTGCGGTATAAGGAGCTAAAACATCGAAGATTAAAATATTGGTTTTGATCGGTCGGATGTTTTCTATAAAAGGCAAATCTTGCAAAACCTCTCCCAATATTTTTGCCCGATCATTGTCTATTTTCAAACGATCAATATTGTGATCCAGCGCATAAATCCCAGCCGCTGCTAGAAATCCGGCCTGACGCATTCCACCCCCCATCACCTTACGAAAACGCCGAGCCTCCGCAATAAAATCGGCATCGCCGATCAAGAGCGAACCCACCGGAGCACCCAAACCTTTGGACAAACAGATAGAAATACTATCGAATAAAGTACCGACTTCAAGTGTACTTTCCCCCGTTTCCACCAAGGCATTAAACAAGCGAGCACCATCCAGGTGATGGCGAAGCCCTTTGGCCTTACAAAGCTCGTGAATCGGTCGGATCTCATCGAGGGTATAAAAGCTTCCGCCTCCTTTATTACAAGTGTTTTCCAAAACAACCAATTTACTTTTGGGCAGCCAATCGTAGAGTGGTTTGATCGCAGCTTCTACCTGCGGAGCTGTAATTTTGCCATGTTCTCCTTTAATCAAGTTGATAGCAACGCCAGCATTAAAACTATAGCCGCCTGTTTCATATTGGTAAATGTGAGAATACTCATCACAAATGACTTCATCGAGTGGAACCGTATGAGTTTTGATGGCAATTTGATTGGTCATCGTTCCGCTAGGACAAAATAGGGCGGCTTCTTTGCCAAATAGCCTTGCTGCTTTTTCTTGAAGCTGATTGACGCTGGGGTCTTCTTTAAAAACATCATCGCCTACTTCTGCTTGAATCATAGCTTCCAGCATGGCTGGGCTGGGCTTGGTAACGGTATCGCTAATTAAGTTTATGATCATTGGTTGGTCATTTATTTTGTCCGAGCACTTAGTTCTTGTAAATAATTAGGAAACAAAGAGATAAAATGAATAGAGGAAGTTTAGGAAAAGGCTCTATTTGAAAACAACTTCTATCGTTTGAAAGTAAAAATAAAGAATAAAGGGACTTTTTGGGATATCATTTCTGTAGAATGCGGAAATTTTATTTGAAAACAAATGAAAAGCATCGAGGGGCAGGGTGTAGTAAATACACTAAATGTGTAGAAGTCTTTGTAAACAGGAACTATTTACTTAATTTCACCTTCAAGGATGGGGTGATTTCACAGATGATAAAGATTTTATTCCAGCTTTTTTCCTAACCAGAACTCAGCAAAATGGCTAACCTGGATGGCTTTTTTAAAAGCGCATTTACTGTTGATAATGTTATTTTTGGATTTGATGATGGAGATTTAAAAATCTTGTTGATCAAAAGAGGAGAGGAACCCTTTCTGGATTATTGGGGACTACCAGGCTATTTTGTCTATCCGGATGAAAATTTGGATGCTGCGGCCAATCGTGTTTTGGAGGAATTATCCGGTTTGAAGGATGTTTATTTGGAGCAGGTGAAAACTTTTGGGGCTGTTGACCGCCACCCAGCGGGACGTGTTATCACGGTAGCTTATTATTCCTTGGTAAAGATTAGCGATTACAAACTCAATGCTTCCTCCATTGCACAAAAGGCAAAATGGTTTTCCATTCCCAAGGTATCAGAACTTCCTTTTGATCATTCAGAGATACTCGAGGCCTGTTTTAATCGACTGAAGCGAAGGGTTCGTACTCGGCCTATTGGTTTTGAATTGTTGCCTCCAAAATTTACCCTTACAGAATTACAGCATCTCTACGAATCCATTCTCGAAACAAAATTGGACAAAAGGAATTTTCGGAAAAAGATTCTAGCCATGAATTTATTGGTGGATCTCAACGAAACCCAGGAAGGCGTGGCTCATCGACCTGCTCGCTTGTATCAGTTTGACGGAGAAAAATATGAAGACCTCTTTTCTAAGGGATTCAACTTTGAGTTATAATTTTAAACAACTTCCCATAAAAAAAGCCAGCCTTGTAATTTCGAGGCTGGCTTTTTTCATAAGCGGTTAATTATAAAAACAATCATTGCGCTAGATACATTCAATCTCATGACCATCAGAAGTGAATATCATAAGATCTATTTTATCATTATATAGCGGACAATAAGTTTCTTCAACGATTTCCATCAAGTCATCTACGCTAATGTTTAAATGGAAAACAAAACTTCGATGTTTGCTATAAGAGGCTTTTACATTAGGAATAGTCACTTGTCCATCATTGTACTGAAAATGACCATAGTTCCCATCGGGGAGAGTCAAGCTTTCAAGAGATTGATTGAGGTCGGCTAAAAGGTCGCCTACGAGGTCAATGTTATTGTCTTCGTAACTGACATAACCCCAGATTGTTTGATTGGGTATTTTTTGGAGAATGGTTTGAGGCATTAAAATACCATTACCATCTTCTATCTGCATTTCATAAAAATCGGGTTGTACATATAGTGTTCCCTTATTCTCAATTTGATTAACGATAGAAATACTGAATTCGTAAGTCCCTGGTTCCAGAGCATCAAAAGAGACTTGGCCAATCGCAGGCGCATTGCCTTCTATACAATCATCGGGAACGATCAGCTCACTTACTGCGACCTGAATGCTATTATTGACAAAAACATTCTTTGATGATTCGAGGCCATAATTAGTACATTCAAATTCTCGGAGGCTACTGATATTCAACCAGAAGCTGGTATTGTCTCCTGGAACTAATTTTTCGGTTAAGCTCAATTCAAACTCATCTTCAATATCGAAAACAAAATTAGTATCAGGGTTACTATCCTTTTGACAGGAAGTAAAACCAAGGATTAAAAATCCACACCAAAAGGATAAAAGGTTTATTTTTTTGCGCATCTTTTAGGTTACAAATAGATACTAGACAATAGTCGCCCGGCATCTATGATTAGAGACTTTCAATAATTTATTGCTCATCACCAAAACGCTGAATTGATTCAAATGCTGCTTATAAAAAAGGTGATTGAAAAATTAGTTTTCAATTTAAGGAATCTTTTTCAAAGATAATTAATTTTAAGGAGTGGTAAAAAGAAATTATAAAGAAGATATTTTTTTTGAGAAAAACCCTAAGTCCTTGATTGAAAGAAAGTTACTTAACATCTTTTTCGAAATCTTTAAAAAATAGCCTGTTGATATTTCCGCCAAACTAGCCAGATAAAAAATTGTCATTTTTTAGGCAAATGGTACTTTTAGCCGCTATCAATGTTCTTTCATCCAATTCTATTGTCGATTCATCCATAGATTTTGAATAAACCCAGATAATTAGAGTTATTCGTACAACCAATTAGAAAACCTAGTGTCCTTGTGATAAACTGTTATGATTAGACTCCAAAATATCCGAAAATCCTATATTACCGGCAATTTAGAATTAGAAGTTCTCAAAGGAATAGACCTCCATATAAAAGAAGGTGAATTCGTTTCCATTATGGGGTCTTCCGGTTCCGGTAAATCTACCTTACTCAATATTCTTGGCTTATTAGATGAACATAGTGTTGGCGATTACTTCCTCAACAATACAGAAATCAAAAACCTCAGCCAAACCCAGGCAGCGACCTATCGCAATCAGTTTATTGGATTTGTCTTTCAATCTTTCAATTTACTCAATTTTAAATCTGCTGTTGAAAACGTTGCTCTCCCACTTTATTACCAAAAAGTCCCCCGTAAAAAAAGGCAAGAAATTGCCATGGAATACCTCGAAAGGGTAGGACTAAAAGACTGGGCCGACCATCTACCGACTCAGCTCTCCGGTGGACAGCAACAAAGAGTTGCGATTGCCCGAGCTCTAATTTCCAAACCTAAAGTCATCTTAGCGGATGAACCTACCGGTGCCTTAGATACCACAACTTCCTATGATGTAATGAATCTCTTTCAAAAAGTAAACGAGGAAGGAATAACGGTGGTCATCGTCACCCATGAAAACGACATCGCCAATAAGACCGAAAGAATCATTCGTTTAAAAGATGGTCTGATTGAAAGAAATGAAGCAATTTCTCAGAATCTCAATAGCTAAAAAAGAAGTTTTGGCCAAGACTTTTCACCCAACTCTTTTTTAGACCGCAGATAAAACCACTATTTATCATCACCCTTCAATCCAACCCAGGATATGTTTGATCTCGACAAATGGCAAGAAATATTTAGTTCCTTGGGACGACATAAGCTCCGGACTTTTCTCACCGCCTTTAGTGTATGGTGGGGGATATTTATGCTTGTGGTTTTGCTTGGTGCAGGTACGGGCCTGGAAAATAGTGCCAAACATGATTTTGAAAACGATGCGATGAATGTACTTTGGGTTTGGACACAACAAACCTCGGAACCGTATAAAGGATTGCCTGCCGGAAGGTTTATTGAGTTTAATAATAAAGATTTTGAAATCGTCAACAAACATAAGGAAGTCAAACATGGGAGTGTACGGAATCGCATGTGGGGTGAATTTTTTATTTCCTATAAAAATAAAAGTCTTTCTTATGGAGTAGAAGCGGTCCAGCCAGGGCATGCGGTGATTGAAAAGCCAGTCATGACGCAAGGAAGATTTCTGAATGATAAGGACATAGAAATGTATCGAAAAGTTTGTGTCATTGGCGAACCGGTGCGAAAAGGTTTTTTCGGAGAAGGAGCGGCCATTGGGGAGTACCTCAATATAAAAGGAGTCAAATACCAAGTGGTCGGCACCTTTGAAGAAGAACGACTAAGTGAGATGGAACGAATCTATGTACCAAGCAGTACCGTCCAAAGAATCGAAGGTACCGATAGAGTGCAGACGATGGTCCTCGAAATGGGCGATGCCACCTTAGAGGAATCTTTGGCGCTGGAAGAAAAAATCCGCCAGGAGATGGCCGTTCAACATAAGTTTTCACCAAAGGATAAATCAGCCATCGGCTTTTACAATCGAACAGAAGATTTTCAAGACATTACCTCGGTGATGCTTTTGATCAGAACCTTTATTTGGTTTGTAGGCATCGGCAGTATTATCGCGGGGGTCATCGGTGTGAGTAATATCATGCTCATCATTGTAAAAGAACGCACCAAAGAAATTGGTGTTAGAAAAGCACTGGGAGCTACGCCTCGATCTATCGTTTCCATGATTGTTCAGGAATCCGTTTTCCTAACCAGCGTAGCGGGCTATATCGGATTAGCCTCCGGCCTTTTACTCGTCTATGGCATCAATAGTTTTATGGTCGCCAATGACATTGAAGCAGAATTTTTTAGAGATCCAACGGTAGATATTAGTGCTGTACTCATCGCTCTTTTTATTCTTATCCTCAGCGGAGTAGTAGCCGGATTGATTCCTGCTTTACAAGCGGTAAAAATTAATCCAGTGATCGCCATGAAAAGTTAGTCTGCATTTTTTACCAGATTTTTTCTAGCACCTGTTTAAAAACCCTAAGGAAATAATATGTTTGATTTCGACAAATGGCAAGAAATATTTAATACCATCAAAAAGCATAAGCTGAGGACCTTCCTTACTGCCTTAGGTGTTTTTTGGGGTGTTTTTATGTTGGTCACATTGATGGGGGCAGGGCAAGGATTGGAAAATGGAGTCACTGGATTATTTGGTGGACATGCTACCAATAGCATGTATGCCGGAGGAAGCAAAACTTCAAAGCCTTATAAAGGAAGAAAGCCAGGTCGATGGATTCAATTGACGGTAGCAGATATGGAAGCTATTGAATCTCGGTTTGAGGATAAAATTGAATACCTCTCTCCGCGGATGTGGATGCCGAGTGGAGAGGTTACACGTGGCGACCGCAAGGGAGCTTTTGAAACCAGAGGAGATACACCTGATCTAATTCATATCGATGCTTTTACGATTATTGATGGAAGGTTTTTAAATCAGCTGGATATGAATCGAAGGAGAAAAGTGGCGGTCATCGGAAAACGCGTAAGAGAAGTTTTATTTGACGAAGACGAAGATCCGTTAGGACAATCCATTGAGATCAAAGGTTCCAAATATCAGGTAGTCGGAGTCGCCAAATCAGATAGCAGAGGCAATGATGGAAAGGAGGATGATGAAACTATTTTTATTCCCTTAACCACGGCTCAGCAAATCATGAATCGACCTAAGAATATCGGTTGGTTTGTCTGTTCTATGTATGAAAATGTGATGGTATCGGAAGTGGAAGATGACTTGGTTGCTTTATTAAAAGAAAGACATACGATTGCACCTGATGATCCAAGAGGGATTTGGTCGGATAATGTGGAAGAGCAATTTAGAGAAATCAATGGTTTGTTTTTTGGAATCAAATTTTTGGTTTGGTTTGTCGGAATTGGGAGCCTTTTGGCAGGAGTGATTGGAGTAGGAAATATCATGCTCATTGTGGTAAAAGAACGCACCAAAGAAATTGGTATCCGAAAAGCATTAGGGGCTACGCCTATTTCTATTATCAGCATGGTTTTAATGGAATCTGTATTTGTAACCACGCTTGCAGGATATTTTGGTTTGGCCGCAGGGACAGGAGTGGTTTATTTGATGAACCTTGCCGTTGGAGAAGATGGAGGACAATTTTATGCCAACCCCGAAGTAGACTTAAGAGTCGGAGTCATCGCACTGATCATTCTCATTATATCCGGAGCCATTACTGGATTGATCCCGGCGATGCAAGCTGCCAATGTGAATCCGGTGGAAGCTTTAAAAGATGAGTAGAATAAAAAATGCAAGAATAGTTTAAAAGGAGATTCAAAGCATTTCCAAATGTCATACACTGAAAATTAACTCGAAAAATTAACTCAAAAAATCATGAATAAAGGTTGTGTAATTAGCCTCGTCCTTGTTTTAGTATTGCTGACTGCCGGGCTCGGCGCCTACTTTATGTCGGGAACCGAAAGTGGAGATAAAAACGCAGAAACAACCAAAGCGACCATTGGTGATATCGCCCAAAAAGCGGTGGCCACTGGTGCGGTAAAACCGCGCAAAGAAGTCGTCATCAAACCGCAAGTAAGTGGAGTGGTAGAAAAGTTGTTTGTAGAACCAGGAGGCTTTATCAAAAAAGGAGAAAAACTGGCTCGCATAAAATTGGTGCCCAGCCAAATCAATATCAATAATGCCCAGTCGGGCGTAGAATTGGCGCGCATTCGCTTCAAGCAATCGGAACGAGAACTGGACCGTCAGAAAAGCGTTTTTTCTAAAAAACTAGATGTAGAAAGTGCAAAGGTCGCTTTCGAAAATGCCCAACGAGAAGAGGAGCGTCAGCAACAACTTTTTACCGAAGGGATCATTTCCCAGATCGAATACAATACGTTTAAAGTAGACCTGGAATTGCAAAAAGCTGCTTTGGAAAACGCTAAGATATTGTCGACCAATAATCTCAAGCAATTCGAAAGCGAAGTAGACATCCGTCGCCAGGAATTGGAATTTGCGATTAGCAATTTGCAGTTGTTAAAAAAAGGCGCCACCAATAATTCCAAGCAAGTATCCAATGTTGTTGTTTCTACCGTAGATGGTATGATACTCGAGGTCCCCGTGGAAGAAGGCTACTCGGTGATCGAAAGAAATAACTTTAATGAAGGAACGACCATCGCCAGTGTGGCAGATATGAACTCCTTGATTTTTGAAGGAATGGTGGATGAATCGGATGTAGGAAAACTCAAAGAAGGCTTGACTTTGGAAATGACAGTTGGTGCTGTTGAAGATGCTAAATTTACGGCGACTTTAGAATACATTTCTCCAAAGGGAGTAGAAGAAGAAGGAACTGTAAAGTTTGAAATCCGTGCCGCCATCGATCAAAATCCAGACATCTTTTTGCGAGCAGGTTATAGCGCCAGCGCAGACATTATCCTCGATCGAAGAAAAGAAGTAATGACCATTAATGAACGCGATTTGATTTCTAAAAAAGATTCCAATTACGTAGAAGTAAAAGTAGGGGAGAACGAGTTTGAAAAACGATTGGTAGAGATTGGTTTGTCTGACGGTATTTTGGTGGAGATAAAATCTGGCTTGGATACGATGACGGAGATTAAAGTGATTACAATTGCGGAATAATTTTTTATTTGTTCTTGTCGATCCGGGGCATCGCTTCGAACTTTGAAATCAACTTAAGCCTTGTTTTCTTGTTGAAAACCCAGGAAGCCGCTTAAAGCGACTTCCTGGGTCACCCAAAAG
>CALLVY010000419.1 GCA_938015925.1 uncultured Saprospiraceae bacterium | reverse complement strand
TTTGGTTGGACAAAACCTTGGTGCCCAAAAAGCAGATCGAGCCGCTCAAAGTGTATGGAAAACAGCAGGCTATAATGTCGTCTTTCTTTTTACGGTCTCCGTTATTTACTTTATTTGGGCGGATGAATTTATGCGCTTTTTCACGTCAGAGGCCGCAGTGATTGAAGCCGGGGTCCTTTGCTTGCGGATTGTATGTGCGGGCTATATTTTCTTTGCTTATGGTATGGTGATTTCTCAAGCCTTTAATGGAGCAGGTGATACGCGAACGCCTACCCTTATCAATTTTGTTTGCTTCTGGTTGTTGGAAATTCCACTAGCTTATTTTCTAGCCATGCAGTTGGCCTGGGGGCCTGCGGGAGTTTATTGGGCCATTGCGATAAGTGAGTCGGTCTTGGCCTTGACCTGTGTGGTATTGTTTCGGCGGGGAAAATGGAAAACGGTGAAGGTCTGACGAAAGCGGGTTTCTGATTCTGTGATCTTTGGTAAAACAAGAATCCCGAATTTTGGGTTTTCCAAAATTCGGGATTTATATAGCAATCAATAGGAATCAGATGTATTTGGCCTGATTGCGATCGATAAGAATTTCTTTGAGTTCCTTTAATGCTTTGTATTCTTCAGGAAGCACCTTTTTGACGGCTTCTTTGACCGCAAAATAAGTCCCTTGTTCTAACTCAGGAATGCGTTGCTTGATTTGACTTTTCACAATTTTTACATCTTGTTTGATGATTCCTCGGATAGAAGGTATTTCGTGCCAGTCTCCTTCTATCGCTACAGCTCCTCTTCTTTGGCCATCACTGCATTCTACAGGATCGAGGTGGATACAATTATCCTCTTGTGTCCAGTAAGGTTGTGACTTATTTTCAGAGAGTTTCCCTTTTGGTATACTCCATTCTTCTTCTCCATTATTGACTAGAAAGATTTCCAAACCTTTTTTGTTAACTCGGTATATTACCAATCGAACCTGATCAAGAACACTCATACTTTTTTTGTTTCGGTTTCTAAAAATATTTTCTAGAAGCTGTTTTAAAAGGATTTCTATTTTAAACGGCTTATTAAAAGAATTGTTCGTAGGAAACCGCCAAATTACGAAGCATCTTTGGAAATTAGGTCAATTTGGAAAACTTATTTTTCAGATCAGGTGTAAGACTTGATTGAGAAGAGTCCAAATCCTGTCAAAACAGTTTACATTCGGTAGATTTTCTTCTTTTTCCTTTTCTTTTTACTGGTATTTCCTTGTTTTTGACTGGGTTCAGAAGGATCTTGTTCTATATCGCCTTCTTCCTTCCATTCTTCGAACTCCTCAGGTGCAGGCAATCTTTGTTCGAAATCTTTAAAAAACAATTCCAAATCTGCCCTATTTTCCTCACTAAAGGATCCCATTAATTGATCCATCAAATGATGCAATTGGTAAGGATCGCCATTGGGATACGTTTCTGTTGACTCTTGATCCATGTCGGGAATCATCTTAAACATCAAGGTATCCATTCCTTCGAAAAGCCGGCCATCTTGTAGCGTTAGTTCTAATAGTTTAAAAGCGTGGGACATTTCCTGTTCCATTTTATCCATCTCTATTCTCAACTCTTCCTGATCTATTTGGGCGAAGGAAAAAATAGTGCAAGTCATCATTAAGGCGGCGATAAAAAATATTTTTTTCATACGGTTTAATTTAAATGTTTTATCACAAAATTAATCAAGTTCCAATTTTATCATTTCAAAAGCAGCTAGAGACAGGAATAAGGCCTCCTCTTCCTTGCTCATTGGAGTGACAAATGGAAAGGCTCTGGCAGTGGCCTTATCGGCCAAATTCGGTAAATTCAAATGACCGACCTCTCGGTTGGCAACCAAAATAGGAAGCATTAAAGCGCCTTCTGTTCTTTGAATCCGAGCCAACAATCTATTGTCTTTGACGTGTAAGAAGTCTCTTCCGTCACGTATCCTACCTACCAATTGATTGTCAATAATCACATCCACTCCTTTACTTCCGATTCGATAGACAAATTCGTGGTGAGCCGTGCGAACCAATAAGAGCGCTCTTTCTCCCGTGGAAATGTATTTCTTATAGGAATACGCCATCATCGGTTCATTATAAATAGAGGTTACTATCCCCTTGACGGTTGTAGCAAAGCCTTTTTTGACTGCTTTATTGATTTGATTAAAAGAAAGGAGTTCCATTTCTTCTTTGGTCCAGGGAACCAGGTCGCTGATCCAGGGTTGGATTTCCTGGCGCATCACTTTTACATCTTCCATTAATTTTCCATCTCCTGGTTGAAAATTGGATATTAAATGATACAAAGCATAAAGAGTACCAAGCATTACTGCGATTCCAAATAAAATCAATACGATCAATAGCATATTTCTTATATTTTCAAACTAAGCCTATTGACTTTGTGTAAAAGTATCGGTCAAATCAATGATGCCCACTTTTTAAATTGACATCAATTTTATTTCCTTTGACATCATCAAACATTTTTCGCCGAGTCTCCAAAGCAATGATGTCTTCCTCGCTTAAGATCGAAAGATCGGCCGCCATGATGGCATCCAATTCTTCTTTGATATTTTTCAATGGTTCCCAATAGGCATTTTCCTGCCAGGTGATGTCGTTCAATAAGTTATTTTTTAGATCCAAAATTTCCGGCTCAAAAGCGTTTCCAGATTTCACTAAGTTATCCATCTTTTTTAGAATTCGCAGGTGAGTCCCTTGTCCCAATAAACTATTTCCTCCATAATCCCAAGTCTGTAAAAACCAAGCGGGGAAAAAATGTTCGACACTATCATAAGAATGAACCATCAAACATAAATCTATATAATTATCATCATCGAGGCCATTGGTTTTCTTCGCCTGTACATCCATTTTGTTGTAATCCTGGAAGAGATAATACAGCGTACCTTCCGCTGCCAATTGAGGAATGTAACCCGGGATGGCTTCCTTTAACCAAAAGAGGTCAGGCAATTGCTTATAGTCTCCAACCGGAATTTTAGCTTCTAATATAGTAACGAGTGTATCTCTTAATTTCACGCCTTTGCGGTAAACTTCTGCAAAAGTTTTGCTATCGCTGACCTGTGTATATTGCCGTCGGTATTCTAAAATAGCTGGAGCCAGTCCTTTAAACAACGTTTTTAAGCGTCTCTCCATCAGCTTATTGGCCAAGGCCGTTGGATTATCCATTGAAAAATTAACACCTCCTCCATAGACCCAACCTTCGACACCTTGTTCTGTTTTGACTTTGACCCAAGGCTCGTCAAATTGCACACCGCGCAATCGAATGGGAGTTGTAAAATCACTAATTTCTCCTGCATCCGTTACGATACTGCCCTTGGCCAATCGGCTTATTTCTTTTCCTTTTTCTCCTGCGGTCGCTCTCAATCGCAAGTTGTCTAAATTGATAATTAATTTAGTAGGCGCGGTAGAAACTTCAATGATTTCGGGAGCTTTATCGATCGTTTTTTGATCACTTATTTTTTCTTCTTCTTTTTCATTTTGTTCTACAGGCGTATTACAAGAAAAGGAGAAAAACAGAATTAGACAAAGGAGGTGATTGATGCGCATTGGTTGAGTTTTGTTGAGCGAAGAGGAGTACAAAGGTACGATTTTAAGGATTGCCTAAAGGAATTTTTGTTTAAAGTCTAAAAGAGTCTTTGTCTCTAGGAGTTGGACAACTGACTTTGAGAAAACGAGATTTTTACAAAGAAAAAGACCCACTCTTTATTTAGAGCGGGTCCTTCAGACTTATTATTATCTAATTAAATTCTTTACCTGTTATCCTAGATAAGACTTGAGGTTGTTTCGATTGTAGGATTTGCGCAATCTACGAATAGCGCGCTCTTTGATTTGACGAACTCTTTCCCGAGTCAGTCCATACAATTCTCCAATTTCTTCCAGGGTCAAAGATTTATAACCATTAAGGCCATAATAGGAAGACAATACTTCCACTTCTCTTGGAGATAAAATAGACAATCCTTGCTGTACTTCTTCTTTCAACGATTGGTCCATCAAATCAAGGTCAGGGCTCATAGATTCTCCGCTAGATACGACATCCAACATAGTAGAATCTCCATCTTCGCCACTGATTGGTGCATCAAAAGAAAGGTGTCGACCATTTCCTTTGAGCATATTGTTGATTTCTTTCGGGTTCATATCCAGAACCTCTGCCAATTCTTCATTGGTTGGTTCTCTTTCAAATTCTTGAACGAAGGATAAAAATGCTTCATTCACTTTATTATAAGACCCTACTTTATTGAGTGGTAAACGTACAATTCGAGAATACTCGACAATGGCCTGTAGAATCGACTGGCGAATCCACCATACGGCATAAGAGATAAATTTGAATCCCTTGGTTTCATCAAAACGGCGAGCCGCTTTCATCAAACCTACATTGCCTTCATTAATTAAATCGGAAAGGGATAGCCCCTGGTTTTGATATTGTTTTGCTACAGAAACAACAAATCGAAGATTTCCTTTGGTTAAACGTTCTAATGCAGCATTGTCTCCATCTCTAATTCTGCGAGCCATTTCGGCTTCTTCATCAGCGGTAAGCATTGAAATTTTACCAATATCATTTAGGTATTTGTCTAAAGCTAGACTTTCCCTGGCGGTAATTTTATTTGTTATTTTGAGTTGACGCATGTTCGTGTGGTTTATAGCTCTGAGGTAACTGGTATTAATAATACGTGAAAACCGGAAATAAGTTGCTTTTAATTTGACAAAAACTTGACTTTTTGTCAAAAAAAACTTAAATGCCGTACGCATTCAATGGGTAATACAATATTCAGGGGGAATTAGTTTCCTATAATTCAAAAAAAATGCCCACTTTGGAAAAAAAATCCAAAGCGGGCATTTTAATGCTATATAACAGTTCATTAGCGTCACTATTAATCGCTAATTAAAAACTATTTTATTATTTCTAGTTTTTACGAGCTGTTTCTTGGCGATCTCTACTTGGTCGCTCAATCAAAGCTTTCGCAGATAAGCGGAATTTTCCGGTTCTCGGATCGATGCCAATCAATTTTACTCGAATAGTATCTCCTTCTTTTAAAACATCCTCTACTCTTTCTACTCTTTGGTGAGAAATTTCGGAGATGTGAAGTAATCCACTCTTTCCTGCAAAATCAACGAAAGCACCATAAGCTTGGATACTCGCTACTTTTGAATCAAACTCATCCCCAACTTCTGGAGTATAAGTGATTCGGCGGATGCGTTCTAGTGCAGCATCGATAGATGGTTTGTCTGTACTAGCGATGTTGACGACTCCTTTATCATCCACTTCTGTGATATTGATAACGGTATTGGTTTCTGCTTGGATTTCCTGAATGATACTTCCTCCAGGTCCGATAACCGCACCAATAAAAGTTTTTTCGATGATCAACTCAACGATTCGTGGAGCATGCGGTTTGTAATCATCTTCAGGAGCGGAAATGGTTTTATTCATTTCTCCCAAGATGTGTACTCGACCTTCTTTGGCTTGTGCCAAAGCTTTTTCCAATAAATCGTAAGGCATTCCGTCAATCTTGATATCCATCTGACAAGCAGTAATACCATTGGCAGTACCTGTTAGTTTGAAATCCATATCTCCCAAAGCATCCTCGTCACCAAGGATATCTGTCAAGATAGAGAAACGTTTTCCGTCAGAAATCATTCCCATCGCGATACCTGATACTGGAGAAGTAATTTTGATACCTGCATCCATCAGCGCCATAGAACCTGCACAAACAGTGGCCATAGAAGAAGAACCATTCGACTCCATGATATCAGAAACGATACGCATAGTGTACGGATTTCCTTCTGGCAAAACCTGGCGAAGCGAACGACCAGCGAGGTTGGCGTGACCAACTTCTCGGCGACCAGGACCACGCATTGGTTTGGTTTCTCCTACAGAGTAAGCAGGGAAATTATAGTGCAAGATAAAATCATCGAATCCTTTGAATAAAGCATTATCGACCATTTGCTTGTCCAACTTGGTTCCCAAAGTAAGGGAAGTCAAAGCTTGCGTTTCTCCACGATTGAAAATCGCAGAACCGTGAGCACTTGGCAGGTAATCTACTTC
>CALLVY010000418.1 GCA_938015925.1 uncultured Saprospiraceae bacterium | reverse complement strand
GTACTAGTTCTGATTTTTAAGTTTAAAATAAAAATTTGGATGGATTTCCATCACACTTACACAATACATATACGTAATCTTCTTAGCAAAGGGTTGGCTCCCATATTTTTTAAATGCATTGATTGTAAAAAACAGGAGACCTATTCCTTTTAGATTTAAGACAAAACACACTCTATGTATACGTTTTGTTTACACATGGTATACCCTGCGCGGAGCAAGTCTCCTTACTCCGCGTCTTGGGTTTGACAAAACACGCTTTCTCCCTAATCGAAAGCGACGAAAAAGCTTCGCTTCGCTGAACTTACGTTTCAGGAGCGATAGCGAACTAAATCCCCCTTGTGCAATGGGCATAAAAAACAAAGCTACAGCCCCAGGAAGCAGGAGGCCACTCCCTGGCTTAGATGCTGTAAACCTCAAATTTAAACCATACACGCTCTGTACGAAGTAAGGTACCTTACTCCGCAGCTTCGGCTAAAAAAACAAGCCTATAGCCCTATTCCCTTACGGAAATAGACAGAGGTGTATGGGCCGAAAATAGGTCTGCCAATGCTACATAACGTAGTCATTATCCGTTCTCAAGCGAAAACAGACCATTCCGACTTCATTTAATTTATCGCGTTTTGTAATGTGGATATTGGTTCCATGCAGCGCATGGAAAAGTTATTATCTCAGGATTTTACTCAAGAATAATTAATTGAATTTTAATTCAACACAAGACTTCATTCTAAATAGAATTAGAACGACTAAAACTATTTTAGAATAAAGCCTATTGTTTGAGAGACGGATAATAACTTTTTTAGAAATGTAGAAGCAAGATATTAAAAACTTAATGTTACCACAAGTTATTCACATTTTTTTTTGAAAAAATTTAGCAGAACCTTTTTTAGAAATAAAGCTCCTTTTTTGAGGTCCCTCGATTTAGGATCTGGCGCTTTTTTCCATACCAAACGCCCAAGCCTAAAATCAAAAAGCCTAAAATCCCCCAAGCCCATTTCGACCAAGAAGAAGGCCGTTCCAAACTTTCCATATTGCCCATTCCCACAAAGGCCGCCCAATAAAAAGGATGAGCTTCGCGGTCGCGACAATTGGTGAGGTAATTTATTTTGCTATTTTGGAGCGCCAGATCTTTTCGGGTCTGTTGACTCAATTCCTTGTAAAAATCTTTCATCAAACGAGCTGCTTTATCATCGCTTACGCGCCACAAAGTCGTGAGGAGGCTGCGCGCACCCGCATAGGAAAATCCACGCGCCAAACTGATGATGCCCTCTCCTCTTTGCATTTCGCCGACACCTGTTTCGCAAGCACTGAGTACAACCAAATCTGCATTTAAAGAGAGTTCATACAATTCGCGAGCGTACAAGTTTTCCTGGTCGACGGCATCGGGAATTCCGGTAAAAGCCAGAAAAGAATAATCACCGGAAAGGTCATTGGCTTTGGCATGCGTAGCCAGGTGTAGAATTTGATATTGACCGGCTTGTTTAATAAAGTTTTCTTTGGTCGCTTCTGCTGCTGTGAGCGCCAAGCCTCCCCAAAGTTGTGCGATACTTTGTGCCTCTTCCTGGTTGTGTTGTAGTGCGGATAGGCCAGCAGAACGAGTACCTTGGGCAATCGGTCGAGCACCAAATTCAGGAGCCATTGCGAGCATGGCATTGGGAGCATTCGTTCTATTCTTTTTTTCTAAAATCTCTTTCCACCAACTTGTCGAAAAAGCATAACTGATCGTATGATGGTGCAAAAAATAATCATAAGAACGGTAAGCCCCAACTTGCTCTGGCGTAGTGGCCAACAGTGCTTCGAAAGGCAAATACCCCAAAGCGCCATCTGCGACAATCGTAATCTCCGGAGGTAAATTTTCCGCAAAAGGAGCGATCAAACGATCATACAATTTCCTGGAAGATTGCACATACTGTTCTCCGCTAGCAGCTTCCCGACGCCCATTGCCATAGGCCTCTACACTTTGACGCCATTCGCTCACCCACTGATTTAAGGGAAAATCCAATGCGACCTGATGCACTTGAAAAGTATCTTTTTGGATTACAAAAACGAAGAGACTGGAATCTCCTTTAAAGTATTGTAAGACTCCTTGCCTGCCGGTCAAAAGTTGGTTTTGGATTTCTGCAACACTAGTGGTTTTTCTTTGATGACGGAGTTGATAATAATCAGGGTATTTTTGTTTCATGATTTGGAGAAGAGTATCGTAGGTACTTTGCAGAGCAAAGAGTTCTCCATTGAGACGAACCAATTGGCTATCCAGGCCTTCCTCTTCTTCCTCTGCCGAAAAGATCGATTGATCAATCTCAGCGATGGCCTTATTTAGATTTTTTTCTTGTTGCAACAAACTATCTGGCAATCCGGTATAGTTGGCTGCTTTGGTTTTTTGTAGAGCATCCAGTAAGAGTAAGGCACGGCTTTCTTCGGCTAAGGTATAAGCTTGTTGTAAATATTTTTCTTGCCCATTGGCCTCTGCTAATAGTAGCTTGCACTCAATGGCTTTTTCAAAAGTTTGGTAGTGTTTTTCCAACCAGGTTTCTTTTGATAAGTCGCCGTGAAATTGTTGCCTTTTTTTTTGCCAAAAAGCCAGTGCTTCTTGATAATTGAGATCGGCCTGTTTTAGTAAATCGACCTTGGGTTCTTTTTTATATTGTTCTAAAAAAATAGCCGCTTGCAAGACTTGCAAATTTGCCCAGGCTTTTAATTTAAAACCATTATTGCTTTTGGCCACTTGGGCGGTATCTGGAAAAACGATGGCCATTGCTTCTTGAACCAGTTGATTGGCTTTTTGGGGCTGGCCTAGGTATCGGTGGGTGTTGCTGAGGTGGTATAGAATATCTTTACGGGCTTCCCAAGTAATATTGGAGTTGGTTTCAGCGAGGCTTTGAGCAAGATTGAGGTGTTGTAGAGCTTCCTTTGGATTCCCTTGAGTTAGATAGACCTTACCTAATATCCAAAGATTATCAATAACTCTATAATGCGAATTAGAGAATATTTTTCTGAATATTTGAAGTGAATTATTTAAGTGAGAAATTGATTTCTCATATTCTCCTTTCTTTTCAAAAAGACTTCCTATATTCATCTCTAAACCTGCCACTATCTCCTCCTCTCCTAATTTATTTTTCTCTAAAATTCGTTTACTCTCTAGGTAACTTAATAGCGCTTTATCTAAATCATTTAAATAGAAATATAAAATCCCTATACTATTTAAATCGTAAGCAATTTCTTCATGATCTTTTCCATAAATACTAATATCAATTTCGAGTGCTTTTTGATTCAATTTTAGGGACTTTTCATAGTCTTCCAAAAAAGCATAACAAACTCCCATATTATAATAAGTCTTTGCTAAATGCTCTCTTCTTAGAGGTAAATTACTTAAGCAATAATCTACAGATTTATTGTAGTAGCTAATTGCTAACTCCAATTGATTTGTGTAGTCAAAGTAAAGCCCTAAATTAAAATATGCTTCAATAACTTTAAAATTATCTTCTCCTAATATATCAATTCGCAACGCTAAACATTTATCATAAAAATTCTTTGCCTCATCATACCTACCTAGATCAATATAAACATTTCCTAAAACACAATAAAAATTACTCATTAACGTATCAGGAGTAATACCTTTTTCATCAAAAATAATTAATGCCTCTTTTCCAATAAGTATTGCTTCCTCATATTTATTCGAATTAACCGCAATATTTATTTCAGTAAAAAGAGAATCAATTCTATATTTAGAAAAATTAGAATATTGGCAAAAGCCCGAAGTAAAAGAAAGAAAATAGCCGAACAGAAATATTAATGTAATTTTCTTCATAGTAGTAATAAAAAACGATCAATAATAACACTATAATAACATTATTTTTTCATTAAAAAAAACAAAAATAAACTTCCACATGAAATTCGAATTATTTAAATCCGAAAAAAACAAAAAATTCTATTTTA
>CALLVY010000417.1 GCA_938015925.1 uncultured Saprospiraceae bacterium | reverse complement strand
CGGTTGATCTTTACCATTGTTTTTGATAAACTTAATCGTTTGGTCCGTCAATAAATCAGAGACATAATCGCCTTCTTTTCCAGCTTCTTCCACATCCTCTACCAATTTATCTTTTTTTCCTTTTTCCTTAGCCTTGGCAGTATTGAAGGGATAAAAACGACTTGAAATTCCACCTGCATGACCCGCCGCAAAAGAATGATCAAAGCCAAAACCTTTAGGAGCGTTTTCTTCTCCACCAAGGTGCCACTTTCCTGTGTAGGAAGTATTATAACCTGCGGCATCTAATATTTTTACAAAATTCTTATCGTCGGAAATACCTGCCAAATGTCCATGATCTTCATTGACCGGATAGGTTGCGGTAATCATCCCATAGCGAGAAGGTGTACATCTCGGATAGCTGCTATAAGCCTGTTCGAAGCTTAGAGATTCACTAGCTAATTTATCAATATTTGGTGTTTGATAAATTTTTGATCCAGTAAAACTTAGATCGTGATATCCTAAATCATCGGTATGAATGAATAGGATATTTGGTTGTTCAACCTGAGCCGTTGAATCATAAGTCGTTGCCTCTGATGTAGCGGTACAACTATAGAATAACAATAAGAGTATTGGGAAAAATAATCTTTTCATGTCTAATTATAATTTGCTGTGAGACTTGTATTCTTTTTCTAAATGTTCTTCCTTCAACTTAGCTTTTAGTTCACTGACTATTTTTGCATAAGCAGGATCTTTAGCAAAGTTGCGGGATTCAAAAGGATCTTTTTCATAATCATATAATTCAAGTCCCATTATATTTTCGTTATTATAAGGCTTGAAACTTTTATAACTATCTTCATGCCACTCGGTGTAACGATAGCGATCTGTACGAATGGAGTAACCCATTACTTTCCCCTTTTTTCTTTGGTATTGACTGATTGCATAATCCTGAGTAAGATTTGTTTTTTGATTTTTATCCAAAAGCGGAACTAAAGATTTTCCTTCTGCCTGAGTTGGAGCAGTAACGCCAGCTAGATCAAATAAGGTTGGAAAAACATCTACTAATTCCACTGGCTGATTCGATTTTTTATTTTTTTCGACCCCTGGTCCTGCAAACATCAAAGGGATTCTAGTAGCTTGTTCAAAATTAGAATGCTTGCACCAAAGCGTATGATCGCCAAGGTGAAAACCGTGATCTCCCCATAGGACAATAACCGTATCATCAGCTAAGTCTTGTTCTTCCAAAGCATCCAATAAATTTCCGATCTGAGCAGCTATGTAAGAGATACATGCCATGTAACCATGAATCAATTCTCGCTGTTTGGCTTCAGGCAATTCATCACCTGCTCGTAAGCTATTATCAATATCTGAAAAAGATCTCAATTCGCCGAAAGACTGATATGCTATTTTAGGGGTACCATCTGATAAACCTCGAAAAGCTGCAAGGTTGATTTCTTCACGTTTGTATAAATCCCAGTATTTCTTAGGCGCAACGAAAGGGAGATGCGGTTTTTGATAACCTACTCCAAGGAAAAAAGGTTTTCCTCCAGCTTTTAAACTAGCCATTTTTCTAATCGCCTCTTTGGTATATAAACCATCCTGATAAGCTTCATCAGAAACATCTGATGATTCAGTACTTGGTTTTAGTTTTTTGAAAACATAATTACGTTGATTCTTTTTCTTATTCTTTGCTTTCCCTTCTTTTTCCAATGCAGCCATTTTTGCTTTGGTCTCTTCATTCTGATAATAGTTGAAAGCAGGTGTACCGTAAGCAGGATCGTAATCGTCTGGTAGAGAATGAGGAATACTCCAACTTTTACCATCGTGTCCTTTTGCACTGGAACCTTTGTGATATATTTTACCGACGGCAGTAGTTTCGTATCCTTGGGTAATCAAATACTCTGGCATTGATTGTAGATCTGGAGCAGACTCTCTAAAGTCCGTATGTAAATCCCAAACTTTTGTTCTATCCGGATAAGCTCCCGTCATAATGCTTGCGCGAGAAGGTCCGCAAACGGCGTATTGTACATGAGCATTTGTGAAGGTCATTCCCTTCTTTGCCAAGCGATCAAAATTCGGTGTCTGCATTTGATTGAAGCCGTAATTGCTTAATAATGGTTTTAAATCATCTATTGCAATGAAGAGGATATTTTTTGGTGTCTCTTTTATTGACTGTTTGGATTCTCTGGCTCCTTCGGGGCATTTTGCGCTGATAGAGAAAATCGCGAAAAGGAGGATTAGTAAATTTATTTTATTCATTTTATCTTTTTTAATAATTCGGTATTTTTCGACACGGATTGAATCACGGATTCTCACACAATGACAAAACCAGTGGTTGTAAAATTTTCTAAAAGAGCACTTTAATTTAGATCAAAAACGGGGGTAAAAGTTTAATGAATAAAGGGATTATTTTTTATTTGATTTTGATCCTTTTGTTGTTAGAATATTTCTGACGTTTTCTCCTTTTTCTTGATCCTTCATAATGTCTCCGAAGTCTTTGTCAGAGATCACTCGAAAGTCAGCCAACGTTTCGTTGTTTTCATAATGAATCATGAGGTCTTTTAACTGTGATTTTAAGTCAAATGCTATTTTTTGATATTCTGGATCATTGATTACATTACTCATTTGTTTGGGATCCTTTTCAAGATCGTATAATTCCCATTTATCAATATTATAATAAAAATGAGCTAACGTATACTTCTGTGTTCGGATTCCATAATGCGGTTGGACATGGTGCCAAAACGGGAACTCATAATAATGGTAATACATGGATTGTCTCCAATCTTTTGGTGTTTTATTATTGAGCATGGAGGCAAAACTTTTGCCTTGCATTTTTTCTTTATTTTCAATTCCAGCGACTTCCAATAAGGTAGGTGCAAAATCGACATTGGTAATGATGTCTTCGTTTACACTTCCTGGCTTGATCTTACCTGGGTATTTCATCATATAAGGCATACGAAGTGATTCTTCATAGATGAATCGTTTATCAAAAAAGCCATGATCTCCAAGATAAAATCCTTGATCCGAAGTCATTACAATCATTGTATTTTCTGACAGACCATTTGCATCTAGATAATCTAAAACTCTACCGATATTATCATCGATAGATTTGACGCAAGCAAGATAATCTTTGATGTAAATTTGGTAACGCCATTTTTTACCTTCTTCGTCAGACATTCCTTCTGGTTGTACAATCTGTCCAGGTTTTGCGCCAAAAAAATCCCACTTTACTTTTTCTTTACCTTTCAGATCTTCAGGACGACTAAGTTTCATATCTCTTCTGCTCAAGTAATCCATCGTCATTTCGGTATCTCCAGCAGTCAATTCACGGCCAGCATAATCATCATTAAACGTAGAAGGATAAGGCATCTCAATATCGTCCCAAAGTGTTTCGTATTTTTCGTCTGGTTCCCAAGGACGATGAGGTGCTTTGTATTGTAACAACATCAAGAAAGGTTCGTCTTTCTTTCGACCATCAGACAACCAATTCAAAGCAGCATCTGTTGTCAGGTTTGTTGCATAACCTTTTTCTTTGACCTTTACACCATTTTCATTATATAGTGGATTCCAGTACAAACCTTGTTGCCCACTATTTGCATGAAATTTAAAAACATCAAAACCAACGGGCTCTGTTCCTAAATGCCATTTTCCAAAGAGACTTGTTTGATAGCCATTATTTTGAAACTCCTGAGGGAAGGTCCATTGCTCTGCATTAAATTGTCCACCTCCTTCGTTTTTATAGTATCCATTTTGATGGCTATATTTTCCGGTAAGAATTGCTGCACGGCTTGGTCCACAAATCGCATTGGTGCACATTACATTTTGAAATAACATTCCCTCCTTGGCGAGTCGATCCATATTTGGAGTCGGCGCGATATCTTTGTAGATTCCGCCATAAGCACTAATCGCCTGAGTGGTCAGGTCGTCTGCCATGATATAAAGGATATTAGGTTTTGCAGCAGGAGTAGTACTGGTACTTTTCGAAACTTCGCGTGCGCCAAGATTACTACAAGCAGCATAACTTATCAGCATTAATGTAAGGATGCCTAATACACCCAAAAATGGATTCTTTAATTTTAACATGGCTTATTGTTTTAAACTAATATTATTATTCAAGGTGAAGCTGGTTTTCTTAAGATCTTTGTTCTTAGAAGAAGAACCTGTCATTATGGTAAACTTGCCAGCTTCTACTAGGTAATTCATCTTAATATCATAGAAAGCAAAGGACTCGGGAGTCAATTTAAAAACTACCTCTTTTGTCTCTGCGGGATTTAAACTAACTCGTTGATATCCTTTCAATTCTTTGACGGGTCTGGTTACAGAACTGTAATCATCTCTGATGTATAATTGAACCACTTCTTCTCCTTTTAGGTCACCAGTATTTGTGATGGATACTGTAATTTCTACTGAACCATCTTTTTCCAAATCACCTGAAATGATTGGATTAGATATTTCAAAATTGGTATAACTTAATCCAAAACCAAAAGGGTAAAGTGGCGTCTTTTTTTCAGTGTGATATTTGTGTTTGTAGGTCGAAGGTTTGTAATTGTAAACCATCTGTAATTGCCCTACACTTCTTGGAACAGTTAGTGGTAATTTTCCTCCTGGATTGTAATCACCGAAGAGAACTTCAGCAGCAGCTTGCCCTCCAAAACTTCCAGGCTCCCAAGCTTCTAAAATTGCCGCTGCATTTTTTTGAAGCCAAGGTTCTGAAATAGGACTACCGTTGACATAGACCACAATAATTGGTTTTCCGTTCTCTTTTATTTTCTTAGCAAGTTGGAGTTGTTTTCCAGATAATTGCAACGTTGCTCGATCTATGTTTTCTCCAGTAGTTTTATTTTTCCAATCATGTCGAAAGGAGTTTTCACCTAAAACAAGAATGGTCAAATCTGCTGCTTTAGATAATTCTACGGCTTTTTTAATATCAGCATCTTTCATCAATTTGGATCGCTCTCCGCAATTGAAAAAATCCACTTCGTATCCTTTGGATGTTCCTATTTTTTTAATGCCTTCAAAAACTGTTGTGACTTTATCCTCAGGCTGAGGAGAAGCCCAATCGCCAAGAGTCGTTTGATTATTTGCATTTGGACCTGTTACAAATATTTTTTTAGGCTTATCTTTTTTCAAAGGAAGAATTCCATTATTTTTTAAAAGTGTCATAGACTTTCTAGCAGATTCTAAAGCCGTAACTTGATGCGCTTTTGTAAAAACATTTTTATCAATAGCTGCGATTTCGACATAAGGATTTTCAAAAAGTCCAAGACGAAACTTAGTTTCTAAAATTTTAGCGCAAGCTACTTCTACCCTATTTTTATCTAACTTACCTTCTTTAACTAATTCGACAATAAACTCTTGAAACTGCGGACCATGCATGTGCATATCTAAGCCAGCATCAACTGATAGCCGAGAAGCTTCTTTAAAGTTTTCAGCAACTTTATGCAAGCTCCAAATTCTAGACACATCATTCCAATCACTAACGTAAAAACCATCGAATCCCCATTGATCTCTGAGCAAATCATTCATTAAATGTTTGTCCATATGACAAGGAATTCCATTGACCTCATTATGTGCTGCCATGATTGAAAAGACATTAGCTTCTTTAATGGCTCTTTGATAAGGTGGAAGAAAAACCTCTCGCAATGTTCTATAAGAAACATCAGTTGGTGCGGAATTTAATCCATTGAGAGATTCACTTCCTGCAACTAAATGTTTTACACAAGCGATCACTTTATCTGTTCCAGTAAAATCCTCTGTTTGCATTCCTTGAATAGTGGCGACGCCCATGTTCCCTACCAAAAAAGGATCCTCGCCAAAAGTCTCTCCGCATCGACCCCATCGAGGATCACGCATCACATCAATGTTTGGAGTGAATGCCCAATGAGATCCGGTCGCTCGCATTTCGATAGCAGTCTGTCTTCCGATATCATAAGAAAGTTGATCTTCCCAAGTCGCGGCCATACTGATTGGCGTTGGATAAATTGTTGCTCCTTCGTATAAACCATTTCCATGAATCGCATCAATGCCAATCAATAATGGAATTTTTAATCTGGATTCCATCGCCAGTTTTTGTAATCCATTCGCTTCTTCTGCGGTGACAACATGAAGAAAAGAACCGATTTTTCCTTCGGTGGTCATCTTTGCAATATCTTTACTAAAAAGACCTACATAGAAACCTTGCGCATCACTCTTTTTCATTTCAGCTTCCGTCAATTTAGCCTCCGCTACTTTCATGTGTTCCAATCCTACGTATTGACACATCTGTGCTACCTTCTCTTCTAAAGTCATTTTACTCATTAAGTCTTTGACTCGATCAGCAACTTTAGCATTAGGATTTTGATAGATCGGTGTTGGATCGTTTTCCCAAACAAAGCCGAGCAAACTACTTGTCAGTACTATGGTAAGAATTGAAAATATGATTAACCTGTTTCTCATTATTTTTGATGTATTATAAATGCTTTTTTTTATTTTTTAAATTTGTCAAAATCGTATTTAGAATATAATCCCCGGATGTTTTATAGCTTCTTAATATCCAGGATTTTGATCTTCAATACTTAGTAATTGATTACCCGATATCTCAGACAATGGAATTGGTAACAACATATTTTTTTCATCAATTGGATAGATAAAATCTTTACCCGAAGGAGG
>CALLVY010000416.1 GCA_938015925.1 uncultured Saprospiraceae bacterium | reverse complement strand
AAGAAAACGGGCGCCAATTACCCAATTGGTATTAAAATAAATTCCGCTGATTTTCAACGAGATGCATTTACAGAAGAAGAATCTTTGGAAGTCATCAAAATGCTAACGGAGGAAGGAATGGATATGATTGAAGTGTCTGGTGGCACCTATGAAAAGGCGGCGATGATGGGGCGAAAATTGAAAAAAAGCACGCAAGAAAGAGAAGCTTATTTTGCAGATTTCATTGTCAAAGCTCGAAAAGTAACGAAGGCACCTTTATTGCTTACAGGCGGATTTCGGACATTGGACGTGATGGCCAAAGCGATTGAAAATAAGGAGGTCGATTTTGTCGGCATTGCTCGCCCTTTCGCCGTTAATCCTTTTTTAGCAAAGGAATTGATAGAAGGAAAAATTACTACAGTTAAAGGAGGCGCTGTGGATACAGGAATTGGGTTTATTGATAGAATGGGTTTTATGGATACCACTTGGCATGCGGAGAATATGAAGATTATGGGAAAGGGAAAAATGCCTAATCCTACATTGAGTCCTTTGAAAGTATTTTTAAAATTTGCTTGGGAAAATATGACTAGTAGAAAATAATTTAGAAAATTCCAAATTCCAAATAACAAATTCCAAAACGCGAACTTTTAGACTAGATCTTTGGTGAAGAATGCCAAAATCAATTGCACCCGCAAGTTTGAAATTTGTTATTTGAGTTTTAGGATTTATTCTTTTATGCCCAAATAATCCCCCGCTCAGCACACCATCCCTCATACTGATCTCTAAACAAATCATCCATCTTCCCTCTACGAACTTTTAGGGTAGGCGTAATTAAACCCTTATCCTCTGACCAAGCTTCTTTTTGAATAACGACCGTATGGATTTTTTCAAAATTGGCTCTTGTACCATTCAGTTCTATAAGCGTTTCTTTGATAGAGTCTTCTACAGTAGCCTTATCGCAAGCGATGCCTATTTCAGATAAATTGACCAAGGCAATAGGTTGTGGAATACCCAAACCTACGACACAAACCTGTTCAATATAATCGTTACCCATTAATACTTCCTCCATTGGATTAGGGGTGACGTAACTTCCTTTAGATGTTTTGAAGGCATCTTTTACCCGACCAATAACACGTACATAGCCATTCTTATCTATCGTTCCTCTATCGCCACTATGCATCCAACCGTCGATTAATACCTCCGCTGTTTTTTCTGGATTTTTATAATAGCCCGTCATCATGTAGGGCGTTTTCATTAGAATCTCATCCGTATCGGGATCTATTTTTACTTCGCCAAATGGGATGGCTTTACCGACAGAATCTTGTGGAGAATTTGGATCAGGACTATTGGTCATCGAGCCGCAGACTTCGGTCATACCATAGGCTTCAACTAGATGAATATCTAATTTTTTATAAAAATCTTTGATGAAGGCAGGCGTGATGGCTGCACCCGTTGCGGCAATTCTTATATCTCGCATACCTAATGCCGTTCGCAATTTCTTCTTTACCATGCCTTTAATGATAGGAATTTTTAGGAGTAAATCCATCTTCTTTTGCGGCATCTTTGCTAGAACGCCTAAATAGAATTTTGTCCAAATCCGCGGAACGGAAAAAAATAGGGTAGGCTGTGTATCTTGCAAATTCTTGGCAAAAGTATCTAAGCTTTCTGCAAAAGACACCATGCCGCCCATTGCAATCACTGGTACTTCTAAACCCATTCTTTCTCCAACATGATTCAGGGGTAAGAAAGAAAGACATCTGACTTCTGGTATTTCATAAATCCCTAGCCAATTGGTTTTCTTTTCATTTTCCATAATCATCCCTGGCGTGCGATGGACATGCATGACCCCTTTAGGCGTACCTGTAGTACCAGAAGTAAACTTAATGGTCCACAAGTCATCCAGTGCAGGAACAAAATTGTCAGTAGCAGGGTTGTGTTTTGCTATGAGTTCATTCCAGTCATCGCCAACTGTTATATCTGCTGCGCCTTTATATTGTGGGAATTTTATAGTTTGTACACTTGCAGGAATGGCTTCACTTTTATCTCCCCATGTTTCCAATTTCCCTACAAATAATGCTTTAATATCACTGAGTTCAATTACTTGCGCCAACTGCCCTTTTGGTAAACTTGCATAGTAGGGCACAGACACATAACCACCCATTAAAATAGCCAAATCCGATAATATCCAATGATAACAGTTTTTAGAAAGGATGCCGATGTGATCGCCTGGTTGTAAACCCTTTGCTCGTAAAGCGGTGGTCATTTTTCGGGCTTCTTGCCCTGCTTCAGCATAGGTTAAGGTATGCCATTGATCGCCTTTAGGTTGGCGCATGAATACTTTGTTGGGTGTTTCTTTTTCCCACTTGTAAAAGTATTCTATTAGCGTTTTGATTGGTTCGTTTTGTGTTGACATGTATTTTCGTATTTTTCTTCTTTATTACTTGTTGGGAAGGTACAAACTTATCTTTAGTTGTCAAAGTAAAGAGATAGCTTTCCTTTATGTTTTATTCTTTTGTCAATAATTTTTTAAAACAGACCAAGGAGTCATGATCACACCATTTCTGATAGGAAGTATATTGCCAAATTGCAAGAAGACAAATTCACTTTGATGGGGTCGTAAAAATACAAAGTCATCTACTTTCAATTTAACCGAAGAAGGGGCATTGAGCATCGTTTGATTGGTAGAGACAAACATACTATTTTGTTTGATTCCAATAGGATAACAGTAATCTGCTTTCCAAAATCCCCCATAGATATAAAAAGATTGTTGATTACTTGAACTGATTAGGTTTAGTAAGGACTTCATTTTTTCTAGGGCAGGTAGGGTAGTGCCCTCAAAGGCTTTCAAAACAGGACTAGCAATAAAGCAAGCTGCTTGATAGTTGTCTAAAGTTGGAATCTCAAAAGTGGTTGGCATGACTATACAAGAACCTGCGGATACGTCGTTTAAAGGAGAATTATTTTTATGCATTGCGATGGT
>CALLVY010000415.1 GCA_938015925.1 uncultured Saprospiraceae bacterium | reverse complement strand
CGTAATACTATCGTTTTGGGTAAAGCCGCAAGTATCTGTTGCTGCTACCCAAAAAGTACCTGCACCAAATACAGTTTTAGTCTGTGCAGTGCTTCCATCAAACCATAAGTAAGAAGCAAAAGAATCTCCGGCATCTAGTTCAAATATTCCATTTTCACATATTGAAAAATCGGCCCCTAAGTCCAGCTGTGCCAAATTGGTAGAGATACTTGGATCGCCATCTATATTGTCTCTATAATTGCATTCAAAAAAATTAGAAGTCGGCAAAGCGGTAGCGACCTCATATGGACGGGGTAAACTGCCGTCATCGTTTACCACCACAAAAATTTCTCCTAGCCCATTTATCATTTCAGAAAACTGAAGGCAATCGCTTGGTCCTAGGACGACGCCTAATTGGAAAGTCGACAAAAGTGGGGCATTGAGGAGCGTTGGGTCTCCTTCGTAAATCGAAATTGGAAGAGAAACGGGGAGCGATCCAATTGAGCCTTCGTTGCATACTTCAAAAACAATTTGGGTGCCGGCAGCCGTACACGTTAGTTCCAATAATTCTACAGTAGCTTCCGCGTCGGTGGGTACCGGAATGGCATATTGTTCGTTGAAATTATTCAGTGCGCCATCTCCTGCCAGGCTGTGGTCTTGTTGTTCTATTGGAAGGGTTCCATCGTCGTTGATGTTGACATTGAAATAACTAAACTGGTTCCAAACTTTCCGTGTATTTGGCCAAGCAAAAGAGTTGGACTCAACGACGTGTAGGAAATGGGTAGAAAAAGAAGGAGTCCCAGGTGCATTCCCATAAGTGAGGAGTTCTGCCTCTCCGTCGTTGTCAACATCTGCAATAATAGGACTTTCATGAATGGTCAAAGCTAAGATCGGCAGCGCTCCTTTGACATTTAATTCTGAATCATAAACCTTTAGGCCTTCCGTATTTCGATTAATAATTTCAGCTTTCCCATCTGATTCAAAATCAAAAAGAATAATTCCTAAACCGTGATCATCCGTATCCACACTTGCTACCCGAGTGGCACTAGGAACACTTCCCCAGGTAGCACCTCCACCTTCTATATAATCTTCAAAAACATTAATCATTCCATCATTAAAAACAATTTCAGGACGGCCGTCACCATCTACATCACCAACGACTGGTATTCCTAATAAAGAAGGCGAAGTCGTTTGATAAACAAAAGGTTGTCCAACATAATCACTAGTCTGTCCATCCCAAATATAAATGCGAGCATTGGTCGTGTTGTCTCCATTATAATCTCCAACAATAATATCTAAATCGCCATCCATATCAAAATCTGCAATCGCAGTCAAGCCGTCCAACATGTCTGGCCTTTCCACTGCCAATGACATCGTGTTGAGAGAAGGATCGGTATAAGATTGTATATCTACTGTGAAAACTTGATTGCCTGCCGCCAATTCAAGTCCCTCGCAGACTGAGCAAGATTGATCTTCGAGTAGATCCACTGCAATGGCAGAATTCATTATGCCTCTCGTTACTAGTTCACTTGCATTGTTATTGGGTCGTTCAGCTCCTCCTCGGTTAAAATTGTCTCCCATTTTTACAAGTTCTACTCCTGTTTGACTATCAAAAATCTGGTTACCAACGTAAACTTCAGCTCGATCGTCTTGATTGAAATCTGCCAACTGTGGCACCACGTCTGACTTGATAAAATCAGAAGTCAAATAATCTATGGGAGTATTAGACATCCAAGTCTGTTCTAAGGTATTCGTGCCTTGATTAAAATCAAATCTAACGATGAAATAGTCGGGTGAGCCAGTTGGTTTTAGCATAAAGAAAATTTCTGCCATACCGTCTCTGTCAACGTCTCCTGTACACATGTAGCCAGGATTACCAGTACTGTTTGCGGTGTATTTAACTTCTTTGCTTATGCCATCGATAACTTGGATGACTGGGGTAGCAGCTACGCCACTAATGGTTAAAATATCTGGGAGACAATCTCCGTCTACATCTCCAACGGTCAATATATTACCAAAAAGATAAACAGGGATATTGGTAGCACCCGGAGTCATAGAAAATGCTGTATTGGAGCTATTGCTTTCGCAATTGGCAACACAATTACTGAAGAAGGGATCTCCACAATCATTGTTATCTGAACAAGGGCAATCAGGATCGAAAAAATCGATCAGGCCATCATCGTCATCGTCGATTGCATTAGAACAATCTTCTATTGCATTGCCAGCGGTTTGCAGCAAGCTGACAGCATTGGAAAGAGGACTAACTGGATTTTGATCAACAGCGAAGTTCTTTGCCAAAAAAGAAAAGAGCATTAGAAAGGTAAGGGTAAACTTGTTCATAGCTGTAGCGATTCGTGTGATAGGTTAATATCATTTCTCCCAAATTGTTTAACTCTTCGAAGTTTTAATCTTTGCTTTTCTTCTTTCTGTCAGGAGCATTCCCAATTGAATGGAGGCAGGAAATAAAAAACAAATTGCTCACCTCTTCTCTTAACAATAAAGAGTCGAACTAGTCCATCAAAAATTGCCTCTCTCTTTTTCTAAAACAAAAAATGGATTCCAAATTTTCATTTGAAATCCATTTCCTTATTTTTTCACTGCTTGGAAAGAGGAAGACCCTTTCGCTTAGCTAAAATTACTGCTTAATCAACTTTCTAAAGACAGCAGATTCTTCGGAAGTAATTTTAACTACGTAAATTCCATCTACTAAACCGGAAACATCCAAGACGGATTCGTTTCCAAGTTTTTGAAGTAAAAGTTTACCATTGACATCAAAAACAGAAACAGTTAGAATTTCTAAAGCTTCGTTATCAATATAAATTTTTCCATTGGTCGGATTGGGATAAATGGAAAGTTTACTAGCATGGTCAATTTCTGTATTAGCAGAAGTCATTTCGGCAATCACGAGGCAGTAATCTTCGACTTCTCCATTCTTCACAAAACCTCCTTCACATGGGTTGGTTACATCATTGATGTCGTAAATAATTCTCATTCTTGTAAGTCCTAAAATGGCATCCAATGGAATTTCAATAGTACCGGTATACAATTCCATTACCCCAGCTTGCTCTGCCATTACCTCGTTATCTTCAAATTCGCCATCCGCATCTAAGTCTATCCAGATCTTTAGATTTCCTTCGTCCACAAAACCAATGTAAGCAGGTTCTACTTCTATATTAATCGTTTGACCTAGTTCTACTTCTACTGCATTAGCAGATTCTGTAAAGGATTGATAACCGTCATTATCTCCTGTTGTATTTTCATAATTATCAATTTTCACGCGCTCCACGTAAGCGTTCTTAGAAGAAAATTCATCGGTGACATCACAATAGGAAAAATCAACACAAGCACCACATCCTTTTGTAAGGAAAGATTGAATGTCAGAATAAAGGGAACCATTGCCGGCGCAGCCGACATAGAATCTAAATTCATATTCGGTGCAGGCATTAAGGCCTTCTATTTGTTGTATGGAATTTGGGTCGATGACATTATTCCAAACGTCGGTGCCCGTTTCTCTCCACTGTAAAGTATCGATACTTCCAGTAGGACTTTCGTCAAAAATCACACCTGCACTATTTTCCGTAATGGTCACTGCCGAAAAACCTGCGGGAGCCAGACAAGTCAGCGTATTGAGATCGACCGTCCACATATCAGAATCATCGTTGCCTACAGAAGTTTCTCCTCCAAAATAATACAGGTCATCTCCAATGATAAAAGAAGAAGGCGCCCAGCGATGCATATGGTCATCAAATGGCAATTCGTACCATTCGTCCTCTTCAGGGAAATACATCAAAAATTGATTATCTGGCAATATGTTATGCTGAGCATTATCTCCAGAAAGGACAAATCCTATATCATTATGACTAAATTGGGTTCCAGCCACTCTACCTTGCGGGAAATCGTTGATTTCCGTCCAGGATTCTGTTGGGATATTATATTTTATCCAATTTGACCGATGTCCTCCTCCAACAAATATGTCCTCTCCAATAGCAAATTGAAAAGGATGGTGTCTATTTCCACCAGGGACATCTGCTTTTTGCGTCCAGGTTTGCATTTCCACATCATAAATCCACCAGTCTCTTAGGTCTGAATTATTTCCAGAACCAGTCCCCATGTAAATTTTACCTTCATAGGCCACAAATGCAGGATGCGCACGAGGCTCGCAAGGACATTCAGGAAGCTCGGTAAAAGAATTGTCTGCGGGGTCAAAAACCCATAAATCCTTTTTTCCACTACCAAAACCAAAATAATATTTACCATCCATATCGTCTCCAATGGAAAAGGTTCTAGATGGTCCATCTACACTACCTATAAGCGACCAGTTATCATTTTGAGCATCATATTCCCAAAATTGATTTTGACCTTGATTTGGAGTTCCCTTAATAACATAACCTTTACCATTGAAACCAAATCCATTGGTGTGGTGTGTTTCAAAAGGAGCGTCATTTAGTTGCTTCCATTGTGCTTGGGAAGGAATAACGAACAAACAAACTAGAAATAGTAGAAGAATTTTTTGCATTGTTGGACTTAGTTTTAAAATTGGTGAAAAATTGCGGCATCTTCAATGAAGATACGGCTCGTAAACATAAGCCTTTACTAAAAACATCTGTGAGAAATCCGCTACTAATTAATGCCATAATTTGACATTTGGGACTTATTTTTTTTGAGGTCAATTTCTATTGCTTTTTATGTTTGGTTGTTAAGTAAAGAAAAAACGAAGCTTAACTGAGGTACCGTTAAGCTTCACTTTTAGAAATTCCTTAATATGACATGGAAATCAAAGCTTTTATTAATTTCCTTTGGGTTTATGCTTTTTAATATTTGATCCTCCTTTTAGGTAGATCAATTTTAATTTTGGCATGACTTGTCCATTCTTTAGGGATGAAAGAAAGGGAATCTTCTTTTTCATGCTAGGTTTCTTTTTGGTGAAATAAAACAGAGTTGCAAAATCCTTTTTTTAGTCTCCCTTGGGTTTATTCTTCTTAATCGTTCCTCCTCCTTTTAGGCCAATCATTTTTGATCTTGGAATAACTTGTAGCTTTTTTAAGCTTGTAAAAAATGGAATTTTCTTTTTCATGATTTCAGTATTTTTTGTATGAATAATATTGAAACTCAAAAACTTTTTCTAACCTGCTTTGGGTTCCTGCTTCTTAATTTTTCCTCCTCCTTTTAGGTAAATCATTTTTGAATTCGGAATGACTTGCACTTTTTTTAAGTTTGTAAAAAATAGAATTTTTTTTTTCATGATTTTAATATTTTTTTTGAAAAAATAATTTTGAAAGTCAAAAGCTCTTTCTAAGCTACTTTGGGTTCCTGCTTCTTAATCGTTCCTCCTCCTTTTAGGTAAATCATTTTTGAATTCGGAACGACTTGTACTTTTGTTCGGATGGTAAAAAATGGAATTTTTCTTTTCATGATTTATGGTTTACAAATGAATAATATCAAAACTCAAAAGCTTCTGCTAACCGGCCTTGGGTTCCTGCTTCTTTATATTCCCGCCTCCTTTTAAGTGGATCAATTTCGCTTTGGGAATAGCTTCTTTCACGAGGTCTAGCCCAATTTTTTTAATCTTTCTTTTCATGGTTTTATTTTTTTATTTAGGAAGTAATAGTTTCGCCTGTTCTATATAAAGAACATTTTTTTTCATCACCTAGTCCCAGAAATTCTTTCCTTCCAAATGACTAGAACTAGTATTTTCCCTTTGGTTCCTTTCAAGCAAAAAAGGTGAGCAGGACAAATAGAAAAACAGGAATGATTAGTGCTTTTGGGAAGAAATTCCTTGTCAATTAAATATTCTTGTAGTTCTTTTTCCAAAAAAAAATGGATTCCAAATTTTCATTTGAAATCCATTTTTTTAATTGGTTCTAAATACACTTCTTAGCTTAATCTCCTTTAGGCTTGTGTCTTTTTACCTTCCCTCCCCCTTTTAGATTCACCAATTTCGAAGTAGGAATTACTTGCACTTTGCTTTGTGCGGCAAATGTCTTAATCGTTTTTTTCATGGCTTGTTATTTTTAATGATTTAACAATACTATTAATATACGATTTTAAGAGCACACAAACAAGGGCTTCTATTTAAGCGTCAACAATTTCTTCCAACAATTCAATCCTATTATTAAAAGGATCATAAAAAGAAAATCGGTTAAATTTCGGTAATGGATTATCTGTCTTAATTCTAATCCCATTGTCCAGTAAAACTTTTTTTATCCGCTCCAATCCTTCCACTTCAAAAGCAGGATGCCTTTTGGATTCGTTGATTAGGTTTTCCGTTCCGATGTGCAATTCAATGTCCGCTATTTTAAGCCAAAAACCGCCATTCTTTTTAAGATCCGCAGGCTTTTCTATTTCTTCCAAACCCAACAAACCACAATAGAATTCCTTAGCAGCTGCTTCCTCGCCGGTGGGAATACAAAGTTGTAGATGATTGAGTCTTTTAAACTTAATTTTCAAGGTATTTTTCATTAGAAACATTTTACAAATCTGAAATTAAAACAAACTCCCAGGTCAGCCGTCTCGACTTGAGATCATGTCGAAACCATAAAGCCCGGTTATTAGACTTTTCACAATCTATTCCAGAGGCCAAAAAATAAATACCATCAGGTGTCTGGAATTCGAATTCTGCTGTCTCTAACCCGAGGTCTCCACCAACACAAAGCACCTCCACTCCGCTTTGCTGAAGCCTTACTAATTGAGGGTAAATTTCTGAATTAAAATTATTGGGATTCAAACAATAAAAACAAGCATCCAAAGGGCCATTGGACACCAATGGTATTTGTGGCTCCAGGTCAGAATTGCCATACATCCAAATCAACTTGTGGTGCAACAGCACCAGGTGACTTGAGGTTTGTAGGGTATCTAAAATTCCGTTTAAAAAATCTTTTTGAGCACCTACGATATTACTCAAACTATCTTGGCTATCAAGTACGACGATGGTGATGCCATCTTGGTGAGTCGCGTAGTATGGAGGCCGATTGGTAAATTGTTTTACTTTTTTTAAGTTGGAATAATCATGGTTGCCAAGTGCCCATAAGGTCTTCGTATTTCCAAGATCAAAAACAGAATCAATAGCAGTCATGGTAAGATCATCCCTTGAGGTATATTTTGCTAAATCGCCTCCCAACCAAAGCATTTCAAATTTATTATAATCTATCAATTCGACCAGCGGGTTTACGCCCAAACTTGAATCCGTTCGGGTATGCGCAAGATGTAGATAATCTTTGATATCCGGAGCACTTGTTGGTTGCCATCGTTTTGGATTTTTTAGTCGGCTCTTGGGATGGATGATTTCAAAGCCATTTAAAATTTTTTTGGCTGTCGTTTTATATTTATCATACTGATCCGCTTCACAGGTAAAAGTCAGAACATAGGCCTTATTCTCGACGACCCAATAATATTCTTCAAACTTCAAATCATGGATTCCTTTTTTCCCGGAATAAATAATTTTTTCGTAGGCTATTTTGTTCTTCTTTTTTCTTTTTCGTCCTATTATTATCGCATCCTTGACAAAGGATTTGATTTGGTACTCTGAGAGTTTCATGTATTTATCCAAGGTAAAACCGTCGCCTAGCAGGTCTTGAATAAGAAGACTTACCTTTGCTCTAAATTGACCTTTCTCTTCGGAGGCCGGACTCCACAAAATAAAACGTTCTTCCCCTTGTCTTCCTTCTTCCAAACTCCAATCCTGAGGATACTTGATTCTAAATTCCTTTTTAAGAAACGATTCCCAAGTCATTGACTTCCCTCTTGACGAAGGACCTTCTTTGGATACCTTTTGTCCCCAAGAGATGTTGCACATTGCTAAAACCAGGATTACTATTATTTGTGCTCTGTTCATTTTTATACGTTGGTCCTACGTTAATGGCCTAAGGACTCCGTTGATATTTTTTTTTGGAAAAAATTTACTTGATCCATTTTTTCTTTTTAAAATAAACCACAGCAATAATAAAACTAACGACCATCAAACCAAGTACTGCCGGATATCCAAATTTCCAATCAAGCCCAGGGATGTTTTGAAAATTCATACCATAAATCCCAGCAATGAGCGTTGGTAAAGAGATGCAAACAGTAATGATGGTTAGCGTCCTAAATATACTATTTTGCTCTAGATCAATTTTACTATTTATATTTTCTTTGAGGTCATCGAGTCGGTCAAAATTAAATTGAATGTGGTCGGAGATAACGGCAATATCATCGAGTTCCAATTTTATTTTATGCGTGATGGTTTTTTCTTCAAATTTATTTTGAATCAGTAAGTTGAGAATTCTTTGAAAGTCACTGATGGATTCTTTGATCAAAAGATTGTTAAAATTCAGGATCATTATTAAATCCAAGTCATTGGATTTAAACTCTTTGGAATTTAAAATATTCTCGTAAAATTGCTTTACTCTTTTGGAAAT
>CALLVY010000414.1 GCA_938015925.1 uncultured Saprospiraceae bacterium | reverse complement strand
GATTCTTGTACTATAAACATAACCATTGAAGATAACCTTGATCCTTTTATCCTTTGTAAAAGCGATTTATCCCTAAGCCTTCTTGCAAGTGGGCAGCGTATAATCAAACCAGAAGACATTGAACTTGCATCTGGCGACAATTGTCAAGTCACCTTAAAAGTGCAACTCAATGGAGGCCCGCGAATGGACAGTCTCCTATTGGATTGCAACAACCTGGGAAGCAATATTATCACTCTTAGCGATACAGATTCCACCACCCAGTGCAATACTACTTTCATCTTAACAGATTCTTTAAACGCCTGTAATACCAGCAACCAATGTAGCAATGACACCATCCCTCCTTCTTTACTTTGCCAATCGGCCGTCACGATAGCATTGGGTGTAGATGGTACAGCCCAATTCAATTTCCCAATAGCTACTTCACAAGCTCCATGGGACATTTGTGATGGAACCAATCTCAATTATCAATATCAACTCAACAACGAGACACCAGTTAATAACCTTACCGTAGATTGTGATGACATTGGACCAAATACCCTTACCATGTGGGTTTCTGACCAGTCGGGCAATACGGATTCTTGTACGCTAGACCTCACCGTAGAAGACAAGTTAGATCCAGTTATGATCTGTGAATCTACGATTACCATCGATATGGATACAAGTATCTACCATGTCATTTATGCAGATGAGTTTAATGACGGATCCTATGATAACTGTAATGACAATCTAGATTTTTCGATAGGAATCAACGGAGGTTTTTCTTTCGATAGCATCACCCTCAATTGCGATCATTTAGGGTGGAATACGATCACTCTTAAACATAAAAATTCTAATGCTCAATGCAACACCACTCTAATTTATAATGACCCCAATAATCTATGTCCCAATCCATGTGCTTTAGACACGCTCCCTCCTTATCTTTTTTGTAAAAACAATATCACCCTAGCCCTGACTGGTACAGGTACTGGAAGTATCTCCACTGGAGGTTATACAAATTCGACACCTTGGGATGAATGTGATCAATTCAATATTAACCTCACTTATCAACTAAATAACGAACCTCCTCTCAATCAACCAGTCTTATTCGATTGTAGTCACATCGGACAAAACACCGTGACCATAAAAGCAACCGACCAATCAGGCAATGCCGATTCTTGTACGGTAAACGTAGAAGTAGTCAATCTCTTAAATCCAATTTTAGTTTGTGATCTCAATCTATCATTTGATCTTCCTGCCAGCGGAAACCTAAGTATTTATCCATCAGATTTTGATGATGGCTCTTGGGTTAATTGTGGGAATCTGGAATTACAAATACAACTCGATGGAGGGCCTTTCCTCGATAGTATTATATTGGATTGTTCTTATGTTGGCGATCATCAAATTACTTTAAGAGATGTCGATTCTCTAAATGCTTGTTGGACGAGTTTTACGCTAAAGGATCCTCAAAACAATTGTGTATCTATTGATATCAATGGGCAAGTTTTTGCTGACACTACCAATAATTGTATCCTTGATAATGGCGAAGAAGGCCTTGACAGTATTACCGTTGAAATAGTTGACCTACAAACCAATGCCAGCTACCAAACCATTACAGATAGCGATGGCAATTACGCTTTCAACTTATCCAGCAACCCTGGAACAATGGATCGCTCTTACAGCATCAGCGTCCCAGACTTACCCGGCAATATCTTGCTCTGCGGAGCCAATCAAATTTTAACCCTTCCAGGTACAGCAACCAGTGGCACCCTTGACTTCCCTGTGTTCTTACATCCAACGTGCCCACTTTTGACGGTAGACATTAGTACTCCGGTATTGCGATCCTGCTTTAGTGGCAATTATTATATTTCCTATTGCAACTACAGTGCAGTTACTGTCGAAGATCCTTTTATCACCATCACTTTTGATGACTTAATCGATCTTACAGGCAGTAGTATTCCCTGGACTTCTGTCGTAGGAAATGCGTATCGATTTGATCTACCCGATTTGGGGCCTTTGGAATGTGGTTCCTTTATAGCCAATATCAAAGTAGATTGTGGACTTCCACTGCTACAGACCCTTTGTACAGAAGCAGTCATCGAGCCTTATCAAAACTGCAATCCTATCACAAACAATTGGTCGGGGGCAGAAATCGTAGCAGAGAGTTTTTGTAATGGAACGGATGCCGGATTTATTTTAAAGAACATTGGAACCGGAGACATGGCGGATTTTGCAGGCTATGTCATTGTAGAAGACATGGTGATGTTTTCCACCAAACCTTATCAACTTAATATTGGCGAAGAATTAACGATTCCAGTAACCAGCAGTGGATCTACCTGGCGCATCGAGGCCGACCAGGAAACTGGTCATCCTGGAACCGCGAAGCCTATCGCTTGGATGGAAGGTTGTGGAGGAATAAATACTCCTGGCTTGGTCACTATTTTCCCAACCAATATCAACAATCCAAACACCTCCGTTTTCTGTTTAGAAATTACAGGATCTTATGACCCCAATGACAAACAAGGCTTTCCAAGAGGCTGGGATGAGGACGAACATTATATTCAGGCGAACATTGCTTTGGACTATTTGGTTCGATTTCAAAATACAGGAAATGACACAGCATTTACAGTAGTGATTAAAGACACTTTGGATCATAACCTAAACTTTGCTTCGGTAAGACCAGGGGCAAGTAGTCATCCTTATAATTTCGAAATTTCAGAAGAAGGCATTATTACTTTTACTTTTGACAATATCCTCTTGCCGGATAGCCTGGTCAATGAACCAGCTTCTCATGGCTTTGTCAAATTTAAAATCAATCAAATAGCAGATCTACCAGAAGGGACTGTCCTTAAAAACCGGGTAGGTATATACTTTGACTTCAATGAAGTAGTCTTGACCAATACGACTTGGCATACGATCGAATTTGCACCAATTACAACGGCGCTTTCTAACGAAAAAAATTCCTTATTTCAAATCAGTACTTCCCCTAATCCGTTTAGCACCAAAGTCAACATTCAAATAAAGGGCAAACAAGTTGAGGAAGGCCAATTGATCCTTTATGATTTAACGGGACGTAGCCTTTTGACCAAAGACTTTTCTGGTAATCAACTGGACTTAGATAGAGACCAACTGCCTTCCGGTGTCTATTTATTCAAGATACAAGATGGACAACAAAATATTGGTACAGGAAAACTAATTGTCCAATAAACGAACTGTTGCGTTATTTCGCCTGAGTGTTTGGTAAGTCTTCAACTGCCTTACACTCAGGTTTTTTCTTTAAATCTTGTCTTTTTCCCGCCAAGTATCCCCTTCTCTACCTATTCTGGCTTGATTTTTATCATAAAACCTATATATTACAGTTTGGAATTATTTATTCTGATCTAAGAGCGGGTTTTAATTCAACCCTTCGGACAAAAGCGAAATAAAACACGCTCTAACTCCTCCCACTTTTCTCATAACCTTTGATATAAATAACCTGGCCTAAAACGTATGTTTTGGTTTATTGGAAGAAAAACGAATAGCTTTTCTCCCCAAACAGAAAACATACCCACCTGCAAAGGTGTAAACTCTCTAACCCAGAATGGTATTTTGTATGAAAACGAGCCTACTAGTCGGATTTTTTTTAATGGTATTATCGCCTTTCTCCTTTGCCACTTCTTCAGTAGCAACTGCAGATACTTTGATCGCGGAATTCAGTGCTACGGCTACTAATGGCTGCGCAGGTTTAGATATAAAATTTTTCAATGAATCTGTCGGCACTTATACCGATATCCTATGGTCTTTCGCAGGTGGAATCCCTGCCACTTCTTCAGAAGAAACACCAAGCGTTCATTTTCCAGATTCAGGAAGTTTTGTCGCCTTACTAAGGGTGAGTAATGATTCGATGATTGCCTATGATTCGGTTTTTATCAATATGAGTAATCCAGAACCCAAGGTGTCCTATTCCTTTCAAAATACCGGACTCCTTGTCGACTTCAATAATCAAAGTACAGGCTCTACTAATTATCTTTGGGATTTTGGCGATGGGGAATTTAGCCATGAATACAGTCCGCAACATACTTATCCAGAAGAAGGCGTTTACATCGTTCAATTGCGTTCCACCAATGATTGTAAATCCGTAATCAAAAGTGAAATAATCGTTCTCGATTTTGATTTAGAACCGATCACCTATACGGCCAACGATGTACCCCATCCCTACGAAGGGCCTTTCCGCCCTGGCGTCAACTTGGGGTACTTCCCTCCCTGGACCGATGGAACCTTAGCAGATATTGCCGCGGGAAATCCCGAGAAAGGAGTCAGAGGTGCTGGTGCAAAAACCATTCGTCCGGCTTTGTTTGAATACTTCCTCGAAGAATTTGATTACGATATTCGCGTTTCTACTTTCAGACATTACGACAGTTTAGGCTTAAAAGACAATACCGTCATTATCGGCTTTCCTTCGGAAGCGCATCGAGATACCACCCACTATTGCCCGGAAGAACAGTCGGAACTCTTTGCCAATATGTATGAAGACATTTGGGACAATGGAGAAAATGGAACGCCCGTCAATGACAATAATTACTATGCCCTCTACCTCTGGAAAATGGTCAACCTCTACAAAGACGAAGTGGGCTTTTGGGAAATCTGGAATGAACCCGGTTTTGATTATACTTTTGTAACTGGTTATCTCCCTCCGGGAACACCTAATAATTGGTGGGACAATAATCCCCAACCTTGCGATTACAAATTGCGCGCACCAATCTTTCACTATATTCGACTTTTGCGCATCAGTTATGAAGTTATCAAAACCGTTGACCCCGAAGGCTATGTCACCTTGGCGAGTGTCGGTTTTTCTGCTTTTCTGGATGCGATTTTGAGGAATACAGATAATCCAATCGACGGAAGTAGCAATAGCGATTTCCCATTGGGAGGAGGTGCTTATTTTGACGCCATTGGTATTCACTCCTATCCGCATTTTGATGGAACCCTGCGCTACTGGGATGACAATATCCAGGATTTTGTATACTCCCGTCATACCGACAAAGCAATCACTAGTATCTCCAATGCCAAAGACACTTTCGAAATTCTTCTAGAAAACTATGGTTATGATGATACTCAATATCCTAAGAAAGAATGGATCATTACGGAAATAAATTTGCCGCGTAAATCTTTCTCCGCAGAGTCTTACGGATCGGATGAAGTGCAGATTAATTTTGTAATGAAAGCGTATATTGAATCGGTCCGAAATGACATTCGACAGATGCAGGTTTACAATATGTCGGATTCGCATACGCCTGAAACGGCGGTTGGTGAATTTCAATTGATGGGAATTTACAAAGTATTGTTTGGTATTTTTCCTTATGGTCAACAAATCAATAATATGGGGATTGCCTATCGCAGTCTTTCCGAATTAATTTTTGGTGCAGAATATGATATCGACAGAACCAATGAAATGGATTTGCCGGAGCATATGGACGGGGCTGCTTTTCTAGATAGAAATGGTTATCACCATTATGTCCTTTGGGCCAAAACCCAGGTGGATTTATCGGAAGAGGTACAAGCCAATTATTCTTTTCCTGCGGGGATGAATATTTCTACCTTACAAAAACGAACTTGGGAATATTCGGAAACCGGAGAACTCGAAATACTCGGTGCTCAAGATATTTTACTTACTGGCGAACCTATATTCCTAAGTGACACAATCAACAATGTTTTGGTCGCACCGACGGTTGAATTCAAAGTAGAAGTGCTCAGTTATTGCAGTCCTGCTTCTGTTCAATACACGGACCACTCCAGCACCAATGTAACTGCTTTGGAATGGACGTTCCCTGGAGGAGTACCTAGTACTTCTACAGAAAAAAATCCAGTGGTTGTTTACAATCAATCTGGCTTTTATAATGCCAGTCTTAAAGTCAGCAATGCATTAGGCTCCGATAGTATTTACAAAACCGAAATATTCGAAATCAGCGACCTGCAACCGGAGGCCGCTTTTAGTAGTGAGGTTTTTGACAAGATGGTAAGCTTTACCAATACTTCTCAAAATGCCAATTCTTATATCTGGGATTTGGGCGACAATAATATTGTAAGCGAAGTCAATCCAGACCACAATTATCCGGTTCCGGGTATTTATCAGGTGGAACTAAAAGCCATCAATGGATGCGACACTGCTTATGCTTATGAAACCGTCATCATCAATCCTGAACGGATCAACCCTATTCCCGATTTCTATACCGATGTACGCGGAGCTTGTCCTGGAGGAAGTGTCCAATATTTCAATAATTCCTCCGTAAATGCTACCGATTTTTTCTGGCTCTTTTTGGGCGGAACACCGAGTAATTCTACCGAAGCAAATCCAATTGTCACCTATGCTACAACGGGTTATCATGCCGTGTCTTTACAAGTAAGCAATGCCGCAGGTTCCTTGGCCATTTTTAGAGATAGTTTTATTTTTATTGAAGAAGCCCCTACTTCTGATTTTGAATTGGGACAAACACTGGCTACCATCAACCTAAGTAATATGTCGAGTGGTGCCAATGGCTATCTTTGGGATTTTGGTGATGGCAATAGTAGCTCTGCTATTAATCCTACTCATACTTATACCCAAGGGGGCACTTTTGATATTGAGCTAAAAGCCTTCAACAGTTGTGATACCATCAGTAGTTTTGAGCAAGTGGATATTGAAGCCATTCCTATAGCTGATTTTAGTGCCGATGCACAAGAAGGTTGTCCTCCTTTTGAAATTCAATTTACCGACAATACCGTTGGCAATGCCGATCAGCGCAACTGGGAATTCCCTGGTGGCGATCCTGCCAACTCTACCGAAGCCAATCCTTTGGTCAGCTATAATAGTGTGGGCTCCTGGCCAGTAACACTTCGCGTATCTAATGCCACCGGAGGAGACACTTTGGTGCAAAATGATTTTGTAACTGGTCTTCCCTCTCCTATTGCGGATTTTAGTTTTACGGGTAATAGTGCTGCTTATGATTTTACGAATAACTCTAGTCATGTGGACGCAGATTCTATTCGTTGGGATTTTGGCGATGGCAATAGCAGTATGGAATTTGAGCCGATGCATACCTTTGGAGGGAGTGGAAGTTATGACGTGGAATTGATTGTGGCCAATAGCTGCGGAGCGGATACTTTTAGTCAAACTATTGATGTATTGATTGATGGGCTTTATGACCCCACTTTTTCTGCGACGGTCCAATTGTTCCCCAATCCTAATTCGGGGCATTTTGCTTTAGTCGTTCAAGGAGAAGCGACCAAACTGGTGGAGTTAAAAATATTTAATGTCCTGGGCCAGCAAATGCATGAGGAAGAGATCGACTTTGGTCGAGGTTTGTTTTCGAAAAATTATCGTTTTGAGGATTGGGCGAGTGGGACTTATTGGTTGGCACTGAGTAGTGGAGAGGCGGTTTATTGGGGGAAATTTTTGGTGGAGAAGTAATGGAATATTGAATATCGAATATCGATTGGGGCGGTCAATGCTATGATTCAGTTTTATCCCTTCTTTGATCTCCCTATAAAATCGCGATTTTTCGTCAAAAAATTCCTTATTCAAAATTCCTATCCAGAATTAAACCTCCGTTTTTTCTTTTTCTCAACACTCCTAATCTCCAATTTGAATGTTGATTGGGACGAAAAATCGCGAAGTGGTATGGGGAATTGTCTTTTAGTTTTATTTTTTCAAAGTCCTATTCCTCTTTCATTTTTTCTAAAAAATTCCGCAATTTATACAATCCATCCATTGCTTCTTGTTTTTTGATTTGGCGGTCTTTATTTTCTTTTAATTCTCTTTTAGCACCATCCAAAGTAAATCCTCTTTCCTTTACCAGATGATAGATCAGTCGAAATTGATTGATATTTTGCTGAGTGAAACGGCGATCGCCTTTGCTGTTTTTATGAGGTCGCAATAAGTCAAATTCGGACTCCCAAAAACGGATCAAAGATTTTGATACGTCAAACATTTTGGAGACTTCTCCAATAGAATAATACAACTTTGTCAACTCTTCTTTATTGATCGGCATAAGCTTAGGCTTAGATTAGCTCCTAAAATAGTATAATATTCTGAGAATTACAATGATCGCCTGCACGGAATGCTTTGCGGCCTAGAAAGCCTAGTAAAATGGGCTAGTGATCCAAGAATACAAAGATTTTCTCCAAGCACATAATAAGCTTACTTTGCCTTTAAAACAGTAATTCTTCCGGTCAAACCTTAAGCACCAACACTATTTTACAATAGCTCTTTCAATAATTCTTCCGCAGCCTTTGGATTGGCTTTGCCTTTGGACTGGCGCATCAATTGTCCCATAAAAAATCCCAAGAGATTCTTTTTGCCACTATTATAAGCTTTGACTTTATCTGGATTTTGGGCTAAAATATTTTCCACCAAAGCTTTCAAAAAGTCTTCATCCTGAGATTGAATCAATTCCATTTTTTCGGCAAGTGCCAGCGGAGCTTGGTTCGGATTTTTCAACAGTGCTGGAAAAAGTTTCTGGTAGGCAATCGTATTACTGACCTTATCGCTTTGGATCAAATCCACAAATTCGGCCAATTGTTTTTGGCTTAATGGAAATTCTGCGAGTCCGATTTTTTGCTCTTGAATTTCTGGTAAAATTTTATTGATCAATAAATTCGCAGCAGCTTTATAATGTTTGCTTTCCTGACAAAGCGATTTAAAATAAAGCGCAGTCGTTTTTTCCTGTGTGAGTAAAGTGGCATCATAAAGAGGTAAACCAAAAGTGCTTTGAAATTCCTCCAACAGTTCCCAAGGTAGTGGTGATCTGTTTTGATCCAACTCTTTTAAATAAGCTTCGGTGATGATTACAGGCGGCAAATCTGGTTCGGGGAAATAGCGATAATCATGGGCATCTTCCTTGTCGCGAAGCGGTGTAGTAATCCCGGTTGCAGGATCAAAATTTAAAGTCTGTTGTTTAATGGTTCCACCAGACTCCAGAAGATCGATTTGTCTTTTCCGTTCAAACTCGATGGCTCTTTTGGCGAAACGCATGGAGTTGAGATTTTTGACTTCGCAGCGCTCGCCATATTTTTCTGCGCCTTTCAAACGCACCGACACATTGCAATCGCAACGCAGTGATCCTTCTTCCATATTCCCATCCGAAACCCCCAGGTAACGCACCAATTGACGCATCCCACTCATCAGCGCATCGACTTCCTCGGGGCTCCGCATATCTGGTTCGGTTACAATTTCCAGCAATGGCACACCGGCCCGATTGAGATCAATCAAGGTATTTTCCGGATCTTGATCGTGAATAGATTTCCCCGCATCTTCCTCCATATGAATGTGGTGAATCCGAATCGTCTTAAAGTCTTCTCCAGAAGGAATCCGCAAGCTGCCGCCAATGCAAATGGGCTGTCGATCTTGAGTAATCTGATAGCCCTTGGGCAAATCTGCGTAGAAATAATTTTTTCGATCAAAAGTATTTTCCAAATTTATTTCACAGCCCAAAGCCAAACCCAATTTGATGGCAAATTCTACCTGCCGTTTATTGAGTCGAGGCAAGGTTCCCGGGTGCCCCAATGAGATCGCGCTGATATGGGTATTGGGTGCTCCGCCAAAGCGGGCATCATCTCCGCAAAAGGCTTTACTTGCAGTGGCCAATTGCACATGCACTTCGAGACCAATTACCGTTTCGTATTTTTCGTAGATAGACATTGATTAAAGGGATATTTTTTTTAAACATTATTCTTGAGTACCCAACAAAACTAGAGGATCCAGGGATCACTTATTTCTACGGCATAGCAAGGTAAGTGTTTGGATAAACATTGTCTTTTCTTTTCTATAGATCCAGGTTTTTTTTTTAAAACAACAGAAAACTAATAAAAGAAAAGAAGAGCATAAAAAAGATTGCTAAAAGAGTATAGAAAATTAGCAGCAATAAATATTTGATCAATGTTTTGAAAAAGGATTGACCATACACTTTTTTCATTGCCACAAATAAGTACACAAATATGCTAAGACCTATAAACAGTGTCAAGCCAGCGGGCAGATAAGTGGACGCTAGAATTAAGAACGTACCTAAAAAGAAAACAAAGGCGTGTAAGTGGAAACTAAAAAAGAGGTGTTCCACAAAAAAACGATTCCTTCGAAAGTATAGTGCTTTAAGAAATAGAGCGAGGAATGGCATCATAAACAAAAGCATAATTGGTACTTTCCCGAGCATAAAGCCAATCAAACTACTATTGCCTTTTATCATTTTAATGGTTTGTCGCACCATTATTTTTTTGGTGAACTTAGCATCTTTCCAGTATTTTTCTACTAAGTCATCGGCAGATAAATCTCTTAAGTCATCGGGTCGAATATACTGATTATTGGCAAAAATACTATCTCGGATAATTTCAAAACCAGAGATATCAAAGTTACTTGTATCGAAGGAAGCGATTTCATAACTATCCCCTACTTTGGCGATCAAACTATCCATTGCCTGATGAGCCGTCGAGTCGGAAAAATCTTTAGCGACTTCTACTTTCAAAGAATCCAGTAGCGTTATGTTTTTTGATTTTTCTAAATAGCGATCAACGGTTTTAGTCAATTTATTTCCTCCCCCCACAACATCTCCCAAACTAAAAGTCACTGCGGCAAAGAAAAAGATAGCCGATACAAAAAACATCCGAATCGGATGACTATAAGATTTGTGTTTGCCTTGAAAGTATTCTTGGGTGAGGGTACCCGGAAGAAATAAAGCAGCGGCGGTACGGATGGTTTTGGAATCGAGGTTAAATACATTGCTGACCAGCTCTCCGAAAATTTCTTTGAGAGATACCTTTCCGGTGCCATGTTTTTGGCCGCAAAAGGCACAAAAGATCGAACTGTCCTTGTCTTTAGGAGCAGAGCAATTGAGGCAGAGTGGGGTATTTTTTATTTCTTCCATTTAACTTATTCGAAGGAATGGTCTTCCATTTATTAAAAAAGCAGAATACTAAGAACAATGGCAATCATAGCACTAAGCATTATAAAACCCCAATACATAAAGAGGGTTATTGTACAAAATTTCAGTAGCGTTTTCCACCATCCTTGTTGATAAAACCGATGCATTGCAATCGCCAAATAAATACCAAAACCGATCGTAGAAATAGCAATCGTCCAAATTGGTAAAAAGGATATTGATAAGATTTGAAGGCTACAGAGAATAAAAAATACCGTATGCGTATGTACGGAAAAAATAAAATGCTCTACATAATAAAAGCCCTTCCGCCAATAAAGTGGGACTAAGCCAATTGCCAAAAAGGGAATCAGCAACAAACACATCCAACTAATTCTTCCAATCAGGAATCGTATAAAAGAACGACTGTCCTTGATCACTTTTAATTTTTGTTGAAGCAACCACTTTCTTTTTACTCCTTCAACCTTATATTTGACGGCCAGATCTTCCAAGTCCATTTCAAAAACATCATCAATATGCATGGGCGCAAAGTCCTCTGCAAAAAGTGAAAAATATTGATCAAGGTCAATGCTATCATTTTTTAGTCGATGTCGAGTATAGACTTCTTTTTTCAAAGTATCTAATGCTATATTTAATCCTTGCCTGCCTTCTTTTTCCTCGTACAAAAGATTCAAACTATCAATCTCCAAAATCATATTTCGTTCAACCCTTGCTTTAGACATTCTTTCCATAATGTCTCCGTCACTCACAATTAGTTCATTCATTTTCCAACTAATCGTAGCCACCATAGCAATCAAAGCTACTAGAAAAAGTCGAAAGGGATGCAAGTAGGTTTTGTGGCGCCCCCGAAAATATTCTACCGTTAACAGTCCAGGAACAAACAAATTCCGCAAGGTGAGAAAGACCCTGGAATCGAGATTAAAAACATTATCAAAAAAATCGGCAGTTAATTGTTTGAAAGTAATGCGCCCCGTCGTTCGTTTTTGTCCACAGGCAAAACAAAAATCATCCTTTGGAGAAAGGGAGGCTTTGCAATTGAGGCAATCTTGGTTTTCTGTAGCTTGGTCTTCTTGCATCGAGGTTTACGCTTCATTGATCTAGACTAGTAAGATGGGTAAAATCTTAGAGATAAACTAGTTTTATTCCAAAACACTTTTACTTTTTAGACCAAACAAAAGAAGCATATGGTAAAACAGAAAAGCGGCATCGAAATACATCGATACCGCTTTACAGCTTTAGCTTAGCCAGCTATAAGAGCTTGCAAGCTTAAAGACAAGTAGCAGAGTCAATCGTAAAGTCAACTGCTTGTCCAATAGCAAAAGTCCCACAAGGGCCTGCATCTGGATCTGTACTGACAATATAACGAGCAGTAAGACCACATGCCGCAATATTTGGAAAGGTAAAACTTGGTGTTGCCATAGTTAAACAATTCGTAGGTCCACCAAAAATTTGCAGAGGTGTATTTTGTGAATACACTAATTCGTTCGTGGAAAAACTAAAATCCTGATCATAATCTATCCATAACTTCAGGTAGATTGGCCCTCCCAAAGCTACACAATAGCAATTGTTTGCATTCGTAACCGACAGCACGGTTCCAGGTGCAATAAATACAGCGGTGCCGCCAGAATTCTCAGTCGCATCGATATACCCAACAGAATTATCATAGGTGAAAATATTTTGATTCCAATTTGTAGTTATCCCAATAAAATGATTATACAAGCAAGAAGCATCCAAACCTTCCACTTCACAATACCCAGGGCAATCTGTCGTAAAAGTAAGCGTCAAAGGAACACTCGCACATCTATCCGTTACATGAGAAATTCCAATGGTATAAGAAGTGCAAGGATCTAAATTTGTCAGCTGCAATAAAGGACTTGTAACGGGATCAATGTAAGTGTAAGTTCCCGTTGCATTATTTCTCAATTGAGCAACAAAGAAACCACAAGTTTTGCCTACAAAACCAAAATTGACCGTTGCATAAGTAGCATTTACCGTCCCCATGTAAGCATAATCTGGCTCCTTACAGGGCCTATCACAACCTTTACACTTCTTACACTCTGTCGCAAAGTTTAACTTCAAAGGAGCACTAGCGCATTCATCAGTAATATGAGAAATCCCCACGGCGTATTCCGTGCAAGGTTTTAGGCCTGTTAAAATAAGAGGACTTGTAGCTGGATCATAATAAGTAAAAGCCCCAGTTGCCAAATTTTGTAGTTGAACGCTAAAGGTACCGCAGGTCTCGGTTGAAAAGGCAAAATTCAAAACAGCGGAGCATGCTTCGACAGCGACTACTTCAAAGAAATCAGGTTCCTGGCACGGAAGATCACAAGGTTCTAAATTATTCTGTTTTGCTTGAATGACTTCCGTTTCGTTTTTAATAAGATTTGATTCCTGTTCTTTCGCACAAGAGAAGAGTAATAAAAAGCAAAGTAAAGGGCTTAGCCTGAAGATTAAATCTTTCATAATTAAATGTTTTGAGGTAAGGTTAAAAAATAGACGGGCAGCCTTTTTACTTAAGTAAAGATAGATTCAAGTTCCATGGGAATCCATTACACTTATCCGTAATTTTTCTTACTAAAAAAACACCTCCAAACAAAAAAATGCGATTAACCCTTTACGGCTAATCGCATTTTCGATACTAAAGTATCTATCTAAATTCTAATCAAAAGATTGATTCGAAATCGCAGCTAGATTCGCTAGCTCTTGGTATTCTTCTGGAGTCAATCCATCCATACAATAGTGAATAGGATTTACTTTTGCTCCTTTATGAATCACTTCATAATGCAAGTGAGGAGCAGTAGAAGTACCAGTACTTCCGACGGTTCCAATTTTTTGTCCCCGCACTACTTGTTGTCCAACTTTCACTTCTATCTTTTCCATGTGCGCGTAAAGCGTTTTATAACCATAACCATGATCAACGATCACATGATTACCATATCCACTTTTCTTTTTCAACACACTAGAAACTCTACCATTCCCTGTCACCTGGATCGGTGTTCCTTTAGGAGAAGTAAAATCAATACCGGTATGTTTTTTACGTCGCTTATAGATCGGGTGAATTCTCCAACCAAATCCAGATAGTGCGCGAATGTTTCTTTTCAGTTTATCTGACCGTACCGGTTTGATTGCCGGAATGGAAGCCAACATTTTTTCTTTGTCCTCTGCCAATGATTCGATTTCATCCAAAGATTTGGATTGAACCGTCATCTGGCGCATTAGATTATCTAATTTATCTTCGGTTGCAATCAATAGATCACTTGAAGATTTGTATTCGGTAAGATTGCTGTACTTATGGTGTCCACCGATTCCACCATTCCAGATGTCCTGATCGATAGGATCCATACCAAACATCATCCGGTGTACACTTCCATCGCGCTCTTGCACATTGGCGAGTACCTTAGACATGAGGTCCAATTTATTATTAAGGGTAGTATACTTATACTCCATTTGCTCGATCTCACGGATCAAGGCCTTTTCCTTGGGAGAAGGAAAGTAAGTATAAGCTATAGAGATGATGATTACTGCAGCTAAAATAACGGCAGATAAGAATCCTAATACTTTTAGGACAATCACTCTCAACGGTTCAACAACCTTTTCGTAACGGAGCGTCTGGTTGTTATAGACGAATTTTTCTTTTCTCATAAAAGCCTTTATTCGTTAGCCGAAAAATTAGCTATTTTTGTGGCACTAATTTTAAGCTTAAAAGGTTAGTTTTCTACGTAATGGTTGCCAAAGGTAGGAGTACAGTCTCTAATTTTCAAAAGTTTGGTGCAATAAAAATGCCAAAGATTATAAGTTTCTTTAATACTTTAATCAAAAAAGTTATCTTATTATAATTTTAAATAATACCACAGTAATCAA
>CALLVY010000413.1 GCA_938015925.1 uncultured Saprospiraceae bacterium | reverse complement strand
ATGAATTTTGATTTCAGGATCGTCTTGGGTTTCTAACTGCAAGGAAAAAACCATCTTGATCGTCCAGGGCTTATCTCCAGGATAACCTAGTAGGGCCGCTATTTTTGCACTGATGGAGGTCCGGTTTTGGATATGTTTTGGAAGTAAATATTGGCCGGAATAGTTAACAGGAAGTTTATCTTGTCCCATAAAGTCGATTGGGTCAACTACACTAAAAAAGGCTTCCTTTATGACCTGCTCAGAACGACCTTCATAAGCACGAAGTTGTACCTGATAGGCTGCTTTTTTGATACTAAATTCTTCTGGATTCTTAGTATTGATCTCCAATGAAATCCATTCTTTTTGAGTTGGATTGATTTGTTTTTTTAATTGCAACTGAATGTCTAAAGCCCCTTTTTGTTCGACATGAATAAGCTGCCAGTCATTTTGGGCATAGATTGATATTCCCCAAAGGCTGCAAATTAAAAGGCAGAAAATAGGAGGGAGCTTATCCATCATCTTTTGCTTAAAGTGAACAGAGAAAATTTCAATTCTAAAGTTGTTGTGAATAAAAGTTTATAAGCCCGTTTTATTAAATCGCAATACTTCTTGTTTGACCCCTTGGTCAAAAACACGCACGAAGTAAATACCCGGAACCAATGCCCCAATCTCTGGAATCGCGACCAGTGTTTTATTTTGATCTAAAGAGACTTGACCATTCAACTGTACCTGTCCCATGAGATTGCAGATTTCATATTGAAGCGTTCCTTTATTACCCGAAGCCTTTGGGTGATTGATGCTAAGGTTAAGACTGTTTACTACTGGGTTTGGAAATACTTCTACCCTTAAATCGGAAACTTCAACCACCCGGATATCGCTATAAGATTTTATCCCTCCAAAATCGGTTTCTACCAATCGGTAATAATTATAACCCGCAAATGGACTTTGATCTAGCGTCTCATAAACATGCACTTGATTGGTCGTTCCTTCGCCATCTTCTTGATGAATGCTTTCAAAGCGAATCCCGTCAGGGCTCCGCTCTATTTCGAAAAAATCAGTATTAAGTTGAGAAAGAGTCGTCCATTCAATATCTACTATTCCTTCTTCCAGTGTTACCAAAAAACTAAGCAACTCAACAGGTGCAGCAATCGGTAAAAATGGACTTTCCGCCGCTCCTAAATCCACCATTCCCTGTTGAATTCTATTGTCGCAATTGACATCAATCAAAGAACCACCGATTTCCCCATTATCTCCAGCGCCAATGGCAGGGCTCGCCATCGTTAAAGAAAAATCTCCTGCTCCAGTGGCCGTAAATAAGGGATCTTCCCCAAATAGATTAAAACCAAGGCAAATAACATCAGAGCCTACGCCACTATTGAGTTCTGTACAATCCATTGCTACATCGAAAAGACAATTTTTAACCGTAATGTCCCCATTATTATTTCTAAAAATATCACCTAGAAAAGGAGCCGCCGTATTGCCAAAAAAGATAGAATTGGAAACATAAGGATCAGCATTCCCAATATTCGGACTACTACCTGCATTGGCATAAATGGTTCCTCCATTGGCAATAGCGGTGTTTCCATAAAAGGTGCAATTGATGATCTGTGGATTGGCATTACCAACCTCCCCTAAATTATACATCGCACCTCCGGCATAAGAAATATTCTCTTGGAATAAACAGCTGATATAGATGGGATTTGAATTGCCATTTTTTCCGAAATTATAGCAAGCGCCTCCATAAGCTACAGGCGTTTGATTAACACCATTGCCAATAAATTTGCATTGGTAAAACTGAGGACTGGAAGTCCCGGCATTGCCATTATTGTAGATGGCACCTCCGGCGGTTCCTCCATCATTACTTTCGAAAGTACATTTTTCAAAGGTGGGACTAGCGACTCCAAAGAAATTTCCATCATTGAATATCGCACCACCTCCACAATTGGCAGAGTTGCCAAAGAAAATACAATTGCGAACCGTTGGACTAGAAATAGTATTGGTTCCCGACCCTTCATTAAACCATCCACCACCTTGTCGCTCGCGCAAAGCACCTGTACAAGGCGAACTAGCCGCTCCACCCGTAATGGTAAAGCCATCGAGAATCGTGGCCGCAGAACAATCATAAGAATATAAAACGGAAAAAGAATTGCCACTTCCACCTACACCATTACAGTCCGCTCCTAGATGGCCACTTAAAACCGTAAGATTGGCAGCAGGATTTCTTTGAGTCAGACCAAGGTCGGTATTTAGGTATCCACCAAATAGGGCCACTCCATCCACCAATTCGAAGGAAACAGTGGCATCATTGCTACTTGGTGTATAATGTCCTTCGGCCACTACAATGATATCTCCAGCCGCCGCAATCCCCAAGGGGATTTGCAAATTATTATAAGCCGTAGCCCAGCTACTTCCATTGCCAGCAGCTGGCGCAGAACAATCGACATAATGGGTGGTTTGGGCAGAAAGAGAAAAGGACAAGAGCAGGCACCAGCAGACTAGATAGAACTTTGATGATTGGATCATTTTGGTTTTTTTGTAAGATTTGGCGAATGCAAAAGCATTAGCAAATTAGCTGGGAGTGGGGAAACAAGTGGCTCGTTTTGTAAAAAAAAGGGGAAAGGGGAGAATTAGAAAGGTTTTTATTCTAGCTATCGCAATTTACAATAAGAATAGGGAAGAAGCTATACCGTTTGGTTGGTATTTTATATATGTTAAATAATGAGTTATTTAGTGCCATTGCAAAACTCAAATGAGGACTTTTTTTTAAAACAGCACCTAGAACGCCTATTATGGAATAGCTGGAAAAAGAAATCCCGAATTCTGGATTTTCCAAAATTCGGGAGGACTTCTTTTAGTTTTGAAATTAAACCTAGGCAGTTCCTTTGATTGCTTCGAGGTATCGAGCCAATTGTTTTTTAACAACAGGGTAGAGCAAGAATAAACCAACCATATTCGGGAATACCATTGCAAAAATCATTGCATCCGAGAAATCCCAGATAGAACGCATATTTGCGGCAGCACCGATTACGATAAACAAGCAGAAGATGACTTTATAGACCAAATCTGCGGTCTTACCTCTACCAAAAAGGAATTTCCACGATTGTAGTCCGTAGTAAGACCAGGAAATCATAGTAGATACGGCAAATAGAACAACCGCTATGGTTAAGAAAATATCAGAGTAAGGAATATATGCGGCAAATGCCTGGGAAGTGATTCCAGCGCCTTCGTAAGCTACACCATCAATCATTACGGCACCATCAGCACCACCATATTCAAAGGCACCACCTGAGTTGAAAATAATGATAACCAATGCAGTCATGGTACAAATGACAACGGTATCAATGAATGGTTCCAATAAAGCAACCAAACCTTCCGAAGCTGAAAATTTCGTTTTTACAGCAGAGTGAGCGATGGAGGCAGAACCTGCTCCCGCTTCATTTGAAAAGGCAGCCCTTTTAAATCCAATCAATAATACACCAATCATTGCTCCTACACTCGCTCTAGGCGTAAAGGCTTCAGAAAAGATCTGAGCAAAAGCATCATCGACATAGGAAAAGTTACTAAGGATAATATAAAGACAAGCGACCATATACATGACAGCCATAAGAGGAACAACTTTTTCTGTTACTGCTGCAATTCTTTTAATTCCTCCGATGATGATTATACCTACCACAATGGCAAGGATAACTCCGATAAAAAATCCAGCACTTGTACTCTGTAATCCTAATAAGTCTTTTAGTACGATCGTGGCTTGATTAGACTGAGCGGCATTACCACCTCCAAAAGATCCACCGATACAAAATATCGCAAACAATACCGCCAGAACTTTTCCGACACTTTCAAATCCACGTTCTTTCAAACCTTTCGACAAATAGTACATCGGGCCACCATAAACGGTACCATCTGGACCAATGTCTCTATACTGGACACCAAGGGTACATTCCACAAATTTGGTAGACATACCTAATAAACCACAGATAATCATCCAAAAAGTAGCTCCAGGACCACCAAGGGCAATTGCCAAGGCAACTCCTGCAATATTACCATTACCTACCGTTCCAGAAACCGCAGTAGCCAAAGCTTGGAAGTGAGTCACCTCGCCTTCTCTGCTTTCATCGGCTATAGTATCTACCAAGTCTCCATCAACCATATTGACATTCGCTTTGGCGTCTACAGTATGTACATCCACATGGTCATATTTTCCTCTAACCACATTTATAGCGGTTCCAAATCGACGAATATTGATGAATCCAAACATGATCGTAAAGAAGGCCGCTGCAAAAACCAGAAGTATCAATACAAAAGGAGTACCGCCAATAGAGAAAAATATAATACTGGAAAAGAAGTTAGATATCGGCTGAAAAGCCTCGTCAATCATTTGGTCAAATCCCTTTTCTGGGTCTTGAGCAAATGCTAAAATGGGGAGTATTAAAGTAAGAAAGGTAAGTAAAATACTTTTTTTCATAGTAATTATTATGAGGTTTTAGATTGTCGGAATGAAGGGTTGGTTTCGTTTTGGTAGTGTTGACCACTAAAATATACTCCTCCTTTTTTAAAATAGCTGCGTTAAGGTATCCACTTATTCTTACAATTTCAAAGGATCACAGGGAAAATTTGGGGAAGGAAGCTGGATGCTGGAGTTTTATTGTAAAGATCTACTCCATATTTCACTACAGACTTAAAAGGGTATTAAACGGTTTGGGAAATAAATAAACAGGATTTGTTGAGCACCAATAAAAAAGATAGGATCAGAGTATTTCTTTCAGTAAAACAGAAAAGGCTTTTAGGAATAGTGATTTTTACGGATGATTATTGTAGGCGTTTTCTTAGAATCCAATCCTTGGTAAAATGGAGTCTTTAAAATTCGCTAAACCTGTTTTAAAGGCTAATAAAAATGATTCTCTGACCAATCCCGTGTGTGAGTCAACCAAAAAGAAGAAACCGCCGAAGAAGGTTCACGATAGTAAAAAACGCTTATTTCAGCAATCTCAATACATGCCTTACAGTCACTTGTTTCTACAAGCTCAATACAAGTTTTTGTTCTTCTTTTTGGTTGACCACGGGATTTGTCCAAGAACGATAAAAATAAAATAATTATGCTGCTTGGGTTTCAAATTGGCAAGCTTCTTGCAAAGATTAAAAAGTAATTATTTACCTCCCATTCTAATGCTCCCCCTTATTATTTTTTTGTTTGTCGTCTGAAATCTAATGGATTTTCTAGGCTACATCTTTTTCTTTTTTGTAAAAAAGAAAACCCTCCTTTTCTATCCTCCCCACTTGTTATCAATAGACACAATCTAATCATCTAAATATTAAACCAACATGAGAAAGCAATCAATTTACAAAATCCAGGCGAAAAATTTGTCTCAAATTTTAAAACCAAATCAATTGACAAAATTAAAAGGAGGAAATACGGCAAATGCCGAAAGTGAGGAAGATATTATTATTGTCGATGATATTGGAGGGAGAGAACAATAATCTAAAATAACTTCTATAGATCAAAGCCCAACAAGTTTACTTGTTGGGCTTTGTGCATCCATGGCCACTTGAAAACAAATGGAGTCCAAAAAGTAGTTCTAAATCAATCCTTCCAAATCACCTCCCTTGGCAAATAAACGATCAACCCGTTCCGAAACCTTAGGATCCCGAACCAACTCCGGAGCATGATGCGGTTTTATCCGGGCATCAATAATCAAGGAACCCCGACAGCCCCAATGTTTGTTTTTATGAAAAGCATTGACCCCATAAATATCATGTGATGGATTGGCTCTGGTGAAAGTTACCCAAACAAAATTATTGGTAGTCTGACTCGTGAATTTCGAATCATCTGCCAAAATAATTAAAGGAATTTGATCGAGTGCGTAGTGACTCAGTTGTTCGCTGAGTATACTGATTTCTTTTTCCGCTTGTGCGTGATCCACATAGGAGCGACCTTTTAAAATTAAGATCCCCGGCTGATAAAAATGAGGATCAGAAAAACCTTCCGGTAAATTAAAAGGACTTGGCAAAGCTGCTTTCAATGCTCGCAGTTGCGAACCGCAACAAGCCATAACAACCTTAGATCCAGCATTCCAACCATCTCCGGAATAATCAAGCGTGTCAATGGTCGTATTGGTATGGAAATGTAAATCCCTTCGCCAGTCTATTCGTTCCAATACATGTTTTAAGTAAGCAGGAATATCATGCGCATTCAATTTTGGATCATCGTCCTGCGCCGCAATGATTAAAAACTTTGCAAGGGAAGTTTGACCACTACCCAAAATCCGATTGGCTTGCGCCAAAATCTCTTCTGGTTTCTTTTCCCTAAACGGCATGTAGCGTTCACTTCCAATAGCCAACAATAATGGATGAACACCCGCTGCATCCACTGCATTAATTTGTTTTACCCCAGGAAATTCTGTAGAGGTCAAAGGCTTGACAATCTGATGTATGAGGTAGCCAAAACTCGAGTCTTCCTGTGGTGGCCGTCCAACTACCGTGAAATGCCAAATGGCATCTTTGCGATGATAAACTTTATCGACTTCCATCACCGGAAAATCATGTTCCAAACTATAATATCCCAAGTGATCTCCAAAAGGGCCTTCTGGTTTCTTGGCATTTTTTCGAATCGTACCAGTGATGACAAAATCGGCATCAGAAGACAGGACCCATCCATTTTTTTGCAAATACCTAAACCGTCTGCCGCCCAACATTCCCGCAAAAGTCAACTCCGAAAGTCCTTCGGGTAAAGGCATGATCGCAGAAAAAGCATGCGAGGGTAAACCGCCAACGAAAATAGAAGCTTTAAATGGCAAATCTGATTTATTGTATTCGGTATGATGTACTCCAATACCTCTATGCAACTGATAGTGCAGACCAACTTCTTTATTGGTTTCGTATTCATTGCCATCCAACTGAATTCGATACATCCCAATATTGGTCTTCATGATATTATCTTCTCCTGGAGGTAGGGTACAGACTTGGGGCAAAGTGACAAAAGCACCGCCATCCATTGGCCAGGATTTGACAAGTGGGAGTTGATCAATGGTCGTTTCACCGTAAGTGATAGGAGCACCAAATCTGCTTTTCATCGGTAAGGCGGAAAGCGCTGTGAAAGGAGCTGAAAGATAATTCAGAGGGTTTTGCAACAAGCGAGTAGGATCGGCTTTTAGGTCAACCACTTTTTGCACTTTTTTTATGGTATGTCTAAATAAAAATTCGGTGCGTTCAAAAGTACCATAAAGATTAGAGGCCGCTTGAAAGGGACTACCTTTGACTTTTTCAAACCAAAGTGCCGGTCCCTTAGCGTCAAATACCCGACGATGGATTTCTGCCATTTCAAGATTGGGATCTACTTCGGTTTTTATTCTTTTGAGATGTCCATTTTTCTCCAGGTCAATCAGGCATTCTCTTAGGCTCTTATAACTCATTCCTTGTTGGCTATTTATTAAACGGAAAATCAAGTGTTGCTGCTCGCAGACAACTCGTTTGGATGTCTAAAGTTAACAGAAGAAATTAAAAAGAGTTGGTTGAAAAAGAGTAATAAAATTGGAGGACAACCAGAAATAGGAGTGTGGTAGAAATTAGAAGGATGGAAGAAGCTGTTTTAGAAGCGACTTCCCTTGGTGAAAAAACAAAACCGGACTTCGTTTTAATCTATGATGTAAGAGGTTCTGGCATTTTTAAAACGATCGTCTTTTAGCAATTCTAGAAAGGCTTCCATCGATTGAGTAGAACCTTGATCCAAAGCCATATTGATGGCCCAGGAAGGAATACTGCCTCCGGGGTTTGATCGGAGTACATAGTCGATATCAATCGTCCCATCCGCTAAAGGTGTAAAAGTCCAGCTGTTGGAATGTTCCTCAATACGAACATGACCATTTTTGTCTGGCATATAATCTTTAATCGCCGTAGTGGTTACCGTGACTACTTTCGTAACCGGATCTTGAATAGTGACCGATTCAGCGATGAGATCGCGATCGGTAAGTGGCCATGGAAAATCAAGAGCACCGTAATAAATACTTTTTGAATCGCTAATTTGCTTAAGAATAGTAACCTCTTTGAAACGGTAAATCCATTCCATATAGACTTCTGTATCATTTAGAAGGGAAATGATGCTTTGAAGGCTGGCATCGGTTTGGAAGGTCATTCGCAACTCTTTGATTTTCGAGTTAAACATCTTACGAGTATAGACCTTAATGCCGCTTTTTTCTTTCCTTAGCTCCCAATCTGGGGAAGCAGGAGGAGCAGGCAGCATAAAAATAAATGCAAATACAAGGCTTAGAAAGGGTAGTGGCTTCCTCATTTTGTTTTGAAATAGTGATGATTGTATGGAAAAAATCCTTTTCCTTACTAAAATTAGAGAAAAATGGCTAGTATTTACAGTTCAGGAGTTCTTAAAACGTATAATAGTCCTATAAAATTACAACGTTTTATTTAAGAACTTGTTGATGCGAATATTAATTTTTGAAAATTCTTAGGGAATAAGGAGTAAATTTCCCAAAGTATTGAGTTTTTATCCTTTCTAGTGCTCAAATTAGATCGGAAAAAAGTGGAAGGGTATTCTAATCCCCAGAAAATGTTGTTAAATTTGCTGCATCTAATCCAATCCTTTGCTAATGCGACAGTATCACGAGCTTTTACAACACATCCTTGATCATGGAAATGACAAATCAGATCGTACCGGAACCGGAACGAAATCTGTTTTTGGCTATCAAATGCGATTTGATTTGCAAGAGGGGTTTCCAATGGTGACCACCAAGAAATTACACCTTAAATCCATTGTTTACGAACTATTATGGTTCCTAAAAGGGGATACCAATGTAAAATACTTGCAAGAAAATGGGGTTCGTATCTGGAATGAGTGGGCAGATGAAAATGGAGAGCTAGGCCCTGTATACGGCAAACAATGGCGAAGTTGGGAACGTCGAGATGGAAAAACCATTGATCAGATCTCTCAAGTCATCAATCAAATAAAGAACAATCCCGATTCCCGCAGAATGATTGTTAATGCTTGGAATGTTGGCGATTTGCCGGATATGGCTTTGAGTCCTTGTCATTGTCTTTTTCAATTCTATGTGGCCAATGGCCGTCTTTCTTGCCAATTGTATCAGCGTTCCGCTGATTCTTTTCTTGGTGTACCTTTTAATATTGCTTCTTATGCTTTGTTGACGATGATGATGGCACAGGTCTGTGGTCTCGAAGCAGGAACTTTTGTTCATAGTTTTGGCGATGCTCATTTATACAATAATCACATAGAACAAACAAATCTCCAGCTAAGTAGAGATATTCGCCCCTTACCAAAAATGAAAATCAATCCGGCAGTTAAGTCTATCTTCGACTTTGAGTTCGAAGATTTTGAATTAATTGACTACCAACCACATCCACATATTAAGGCAGCAGTATCTGTATAAGTAATTTAGATGGAAAAATTAGAAAACTTGACGGATGAGCAAATTTTAGTAATACTGGCAAACGATGAGGATCGTGCTGTCGAGCTTTTTTTTCGTAAATATTATGGTTATTTGTGCAATGTGGTCTATCGAATTTTACCAGACGCGGCGCTGTCAGAAGATTTAGCACAAGATGTTTTTTTTGAATTTTGGAAAAAAAGAGAAAGTTTAAAGATTCAAACCTCCGCCAGAGCCTACCTCAAACGAGCAGCCATTAATAAAAGCCTCAATTATATCCGAGATCGGAAAATGCGATTTTCAGATGAAGAAGAATTGCCTAAACAAGCAAGTTTGGATCAAAATTCTCAACAAAATCTGGAAGTTTCTGAGCTAAAAGATCAAATTCAGCAAAGTATTGATCTTTTGCCAGAGCGATGTCGATTAATTTTTATGTTGAGTAGGTTTGAGGAAATGTCCTACCAACAAATCGCCGATGAGCTCGATATTTCTATAAAAACAGTAGAAAACCAAATATCCAAAGCACTTAAGTTTTTAAGGAAAAACCTGGCTCCATTTGTCGGCAAAGGGCCATTACTTTGGTTTTTGGTACAATTATTTTAAAAAAAAGAGGAACACGTAGGGGGGAAATAATATTTTAGTGTCCATTGGTCAGACAGGAAAGTCAAACCACAATGAAAGAAAACAGAATAGTATCAATCATCAAGCAGTTAACAGGGCAAAATGACCCTGAGCAATCCGTTGATTTAAACAACTGGGAGCAAGAATCGTCTGATAACCAGAGTTCCGCAGATGCCATCCGGCAAACTTGGGAATGGTCCGGTCAGTACGATAAACAAATAGAGCCTGATGTAGCTGCTGGTCTTAGCAAACTGCAAGCTCGTATTGCTGCAGATCGCAAAGCCAATGCTCCTAAAAAAGTATCTACAGCACCTACCGCGAAACGCATATCCATGCTACCTCGCATAATTCTTCGTTTGGCAGTCGCCGCGGCAATTGTATGCTCTATTGGATTCCTTGCCCGCAACGTGCTAAAGCCATCGAGCAAACCCTTTATTGTAAGTACCACTATTGGTCAGCAAGATAAAGTGGAATTGACAGACGGAAGTATTGTTTGGTTAAACGAAAACAGTAGCCTAACTTTTGGAAGCCCCAATAATCGGTCAGAAAGAAGAGCAATCCTGAAAGGAGAGGCTTTTTTCGAAGTGGCTAAGAATCCCGCAAAACCTTTTATCATCGAAACAGAAGACACTAAAGTACAGGTAATCGGTACCTCCTTTAATGTTCGTGCTTTAGAAAAGGAAGGATTTACGGAAGTGCAGGTTAAAACAGGAAAGGTTTCCTTTAAGAATAAATTGAATGAAGAAGAATTGTTTTTAGAAGCGCACGATAAAGGTGTTTATCAGCACCAATCTCAAACCATGCTAAAGGAGGAGGACGAAAGTCTAAATGCCATCGCTTGGAAAAGCAAAGCACTTCGGTTTAAAAATACCCCATTACAAAAGGTATTGAAAGATTTAGAACGGTATTACCAGGTTAATGTAGAACTGAGTAATCCTGCCTTAAATAATTGTGGATTTACTTCTCCGTTTACCAATATTGATCTTGATGTCGTCCTGGAAACAATTGTGACGGTGTATGGAATGAAATTGGAGAAAGTCAAGGAAGGCAATTATCGGCTTCTTGGTGGAGCTTGTAAATAAATTCATCGATTTGTTTAAATAAAAAAACCTTATTCCAACTCGGGATAAGGTTTTTTTATAAATTGGAACTCTTCTCTATTACCTGACATCAAAAGTAAGGAGAAGCGCGTTTCTCCTAGTAAATATCTATTGCTCTAGAAAAATATTAATTTGCCCAAAGGAATAAGAATAATTATAGGTCTCCTCTTTTTGATCATTGGCTTGATCAATGGCTTGGATGCGCAATCTGTTCTGGATAAAAAAATAGATTTCTCAACGAACAACCAAAGCTTAGAAGAAGTCCTATTCGAATTGAGCGTAGAATCTGGAGTGAATATTTCTTTTGCCAACCTATCGAGTATTTCCAAGTTAAAAATTAACGAATCCTACGGAAATAAGAGCATCAAATACATCTTACAAGATTTATTGAAGGGAACAGATTTAAACTATCGACTTATTGGGGGGCAGGTGGTTTTATTTGTTCGCCCCAAAGAGTATAAACCCAAGTATACCATCCGTGGCTATTTAGAAGACAACTTTAATGGTGAAAAACTAATCGCTGCCAATGTTTATGATCCTCAATCTTATCGAGGTACTTCCACCAATGTCTATGGTTTCTATAGTCTGACTTTACCGAAAGGAAAAACAAAATTGAGTTACAGTTACTTAGGCTATGAAACACAGAGCATTGAACTGGATCTCCATCAAGATACCCTGATAAACATTAGTTTAAAAGGAGCCTTGATGCTTGCGGAAGTCGTGGTGATTTCTAGAGATACGACTTCTAAAGATAAATTTGGAAGAATAAGTAATGATGAAATTGGTTTGCAGCAAGTAAAGAAATTACCTTCTTTGGCTGGAGAAACGGATGTTGTACGAACTTCGTTTTTATTGCCAGGAGTGCAGTCTGGTGGGGATGGTGTTGGCGGTCTTTTTGTACGTGGTGGAAATGCTGATCAAAATTTGATTTTATTGGATGGAGTTCCTGTTTATAATGCGACCCACCTGGTCGGCGTCTTTTCTATTTTTAATTCTAGTGCCATTCGTTCTGCTTCCTTAATTAAAGGGAGTTTTCCTGCCCGCTATGGTGGAAGACTGTCTTCGGTGTTAGATGTTCGGACCAAAGAGGGGAACAAAAAGCAATGGGAAGCAGAATTTGGATTGGGGGTAGTGAGTTCTCGTTTTTCTATAGAAGGCCCTATTCAAAAAGATAAAAGTTCTTTTTTTATCTCCTTTCGCCGCTCCTTCCTAGATCGGATTATGAAGCCTTTTACTCGTAATTTCAATCAAAGAAATGGAGTAGACGGTTTTTCTACTTATGCCTATGATGATTTAAATGCAAAGATCAATTTTGAGTTGTCAGATAAAAACGAATTCTTCTTAAGCCTTTACTCTGGAGGAGATGATTTTGTAGATAACCGAATAGAATCTTTACTCCAGTTTACCTATAAAACAGAGCAACTGCTCAATTGGGGAAACAACATTGCCTCTTTTCGCTGGAACCATGAATTTGGGAAAAAGCTATTTTCCAATACCACTGCGACATTTAGTCGCTATAATTTTAGTTCTCAATCTTTTACTGGCTTGAAAGATGAAAGCGTTGATTCTACGACTCAATCTTTTTTCTTTGCCAACCAATACCAATCTGCCATTGAAGATTTAGCGGTAAAGTTGGATTTTGATTTCTTCCCAACACCAGCGCATTATATTCGCTTCGGTACTAATTTTACCCGACACAAATTTCAACCTCGAGTCGCTTCTGTCAATCAAAACAATGAAATAGGTTTTGTTTTCGAAAGTGACATATCGCAGTTGGATCAGCTTTTTGACGATGTATTTATTGAAGCTTTTGAAGGCTCCTTATATTTTGAAGATGAGATTGTTGTCAAAAAAGAACTGCGTTTGAATATTGGTTTTCATGGGTCTTATTTTAGGGAAAGAGAAAAAACATACCTCTCTCTTCAGCCACGTTTATCCGCTCAGTTTTTCATTAAAAATGATTGGGCTTTCAATTTGTCTTTCTCTACTATGCGTCAGCATTTGCATCTCTTGACCCGTTCGGGAATTGGCTTGCCCGCAGATTTGTGGGTGGCTTCCAACGATGAAATCAAACCCCAGGATTCCTGGCAAGGAGTTTTGGGTATTAAGTATGCAGGAAAAAGAAATATTTGGCAGGCTGGGCTAGAGGCTTACTACAAAAAAATGAACAATGTTCTGGCTTACCAGGAAGGAACCTTGTTTAATTTTATTGATAGTGAAAACTGGGAAGACAATGTGGCGGTAGGAGAAGGTTGGGCCTATGGGCTCGAATTTTTTAGCTCCAAAACCAAAGGGAAAACCACTGGAATGATGAGTGCCACTTTGGCTTGGTCGCAAAGACAGTTCGATGATATTTCTTCGGGGCAAAGATTTGATTTTCGCTATGATCGGAGATTGTTTATCAAAACGGCAGCCATACATCGCCATTCCCCCGGATTTGAAATTTCTGCCAGTTGGGTCTTTGGGACTGGTAATGGAATTACTTTACCGACCTCCGTTACAGAGTATTATCCAAAACAGATCAACTTTTCTTTCGCCGATCCTTTATTTTCGCCATTAGACAATCCAGCCAATCAATCTCCTTTTTTAGTCTATCAATACGGCGAACGAAATGGTTATAGAATGGAAGCCTATCATCGTTTCGATTTTGGATTCAATTTTTACATCAACAAAAATTGGGGAACCCAGAAAATTAGCGCAGGGGTTTACAACCTTTACAACCGGAAGAATCCGCTGTTTATCAATTTACAACCTTCTAATAATGATCCCAATCAAAGAGTTTTTGTAAAATACAGTCTAATCCCACTTTTGCCCCAAATTAGCTATTTGATAAATCTAAAGAATTGGAAAAAAGAAGCCACCTTAGAAACGCTTGAAGGAGGTGCTCGTTTTTAAGTAAACCTTCCCAGGCAGCGAAAAGCTGGATTTTATTGTTTTCTTTTTGACCTTTAGAAGTTTTTTATGAAACTTCAGCACCAACCTGTGCCGAAAGCCAAATGATGAGAATACCCGTAGGACTTTTTATTGCCCTTTTACTCATTCTTCCTTCCTGTGAAGAACCAGTAGATATTGTGCCTCCTGCTGGTAACCCACAGATTGTTATTGATGGCAATTTTTCTCCTGATGATTTTATTAAAGTTTACCTTTCCGAAGAACGGCCCTTACAAAATGATAGCGCCAGATATATCTCCGATGCTGATGTTAAAATAAGAACTGATGGTGGGAGCGGAAGGACTATGAGGCTGATGCCCGCAGATGGTACCTATCCAAACCAACCTTATTACCAGTCCAATTTTATACCTAAATTAAGAACCACTTATACCTTGGAAGTAGAGGCCAATGGGTTTCCACGTATCAAAGCGGCAAGTAAAGCCCCTGATCCGGTGCCAGTCATTGATGTTCGATTAGATAGTGTCATTTCTTCTCGTCCTAGCCAGGATCGAAGAGAGACCTTGTATAATTTTTATGGATCCATTACGATCCAAGACCCAATGTCTGTTCAAAATTTTTATCACTTTGCCGAAACGATTCTCCCTATTGATTGGTTTACGATTTCTGCTGGTGATACCAATCTTATCCTGAATCAAGAATATTTTTTAGCACCTGTATTTATTGCAGATACCCAAGATCCTTCATTTTTTAGTTTGACCCATGAAAATGGTTTTCTAATTGACGATACCGATTTTGATGGTCAGCAGAAAACGATCCCTTTTAGAGCGGCCGTGGCCTTTGATGCCAATTTTAGATTGGTCAATAGCTTAAATATCTTGTTTCGCTCCGTTTCAGCAGATTATTATCGATTTCATTCCACCTATACCCGGCAAATTTTAGCTCAAGAATCCCCCTTTTCCGAACCTGTGATTGTTTTCAATAATGTTGAAAATGGTTTGGGAAATTTTTCTGGCTACAGTACTTACATCGATTCTGTAACCGTTAGGCGTTAGTTTGGCAATTGCCCCTTTTTAATGCCTTGTTTGATAAGACATAAAATATATTTTGTATTTTAACGTAATATCTATAATTCATTGATTCTTAGACCTTGTAACGGATCCTTAGGGAAGCTAATTTTGACCAACTAAAAGTCTTCCATTATGCGCTTTTTATTTTTATTGACTCCATTTTTGCTTTTGTGTACGGCCTCCTGTGACAATGAAGAGCCCGTATCGGATGATGATTTTTTTCTGGTAGTAAAGGAGTACCCTACGGCGACCAAAGATTTCTGGCCTTACCTTCAATCTTTTGAAAGAGAATCTGCACAAAGAGGAAATGAGATTAATTTATCCAATTCAGGAATTAGCCTTACCTACAAGGGAAACGACGGCCTATCTGAAGAAGAAGAACCCACCGGTACCTGCTATCATAATCCTGAGGATCCCAATACAATCGTTATTAATTTTGCGGATTTTAATAATTCTACGCGATATGCTAGGGAGAAAATAATCTTCCATGAATTGGGACATTGTTCTCTAAACCGGGATCACGATGATTCAGAATATTCTGATGGAAATTGCAAAAGTCTGATGAAATCTAGTGTCGCTGATTGCTTATTAGTATATGATGCCGAATCCAAACAGGCATATTTAGATGAATTATTCTCTAAATAACGGCAATAGGAAAATTTCCCTCAAATCTTCTTTAACTATAAAACACCTGTAAGTCATTGACTTACAGGTGTTTTACGTTTGTATAATAAAAACCAAGCTACTTTTATTCAGACGCCTACCTTCCATTTTTAAATAAAAGATAAAAAAATTAATAAAAAAAAGCACCTACGTAGGGGGGGAGCCAAATATTCGTGTCTTTAATATAGAATTGCGGTTAGAAAATGTGGTTTTTTATAAGAATCAAAGAATCTTTTCACCGTCAACTTATGAGCGTATAATACATTTGCAAACCAAAAAGAATAGTCATGGATATTACTTCAAAATTTACCTTCCTCGAGCAGTTTCCCTTATTTTCTAGTTTCAATGCAGACGAAAAGAAATTATTGAGCCAGATGGTGGAGTTCAAAAAACGTCCCAAATATTCTTATCTCTATGTCCCAGGAGATAGTTCTGATAAAATTTTCTTCCTTTTAAAAGGAACCATCAAAATTGGATCTCATTCCTCAGATGGTAAAGAAGTGATCAAAGCTATCTTGCATCCTATGGCTATGTTTGGTGAAATGTGTATCGTCGGTGAAGATTCCCGAAAAGACTTTGCTCGCATCATGAATCAAGATTGCCAATACTTTTCTTTGAAAGTTGAAGATTTCCAAAGATTGATGCGTGGTAATCACCAATTAGCGACCAACGTCTTGCATATGATCGGAGGAAGACTCCGAAAAGTAGAAGATCGCTTAGAATCTTTGATCTTTAAAGATGCCAGAACTCGTATTATAGATTTCATCAAAGAATCAGCTTCTAAAAGAGGTCGCCAAGTTGGATTTGAAACACTGATAAAGCATTCTTTGACGCAGCAGGATATCGCCAACCTCACAGGAACTTCAAGACAAACGGTTACTTCTGTTTTGAATGAATTGAAGAAATTGAATATGATTTATTTTACACGCAAAAGTATATTGGTTCGGGATTTAGCCAAATTAGAATAATTCCCAAAAAATCCAATTGCACTCCATCCCGGAATTACCAGAATTCACCATAAAGTACTCTGGTAGTTTCGATGGAGATTCAGTTAATAATTTTATTTCTGAATTTTAAAATTGGAATTGTGTTTTTAGTTGAAAATGGGTTGATTTAAGCTTTTCCCCTCCAAGAAAATTTTAATCCAACCTGTTTGATAGGTTTAATAATGGTAAAATAAAGGCCATCTCGAAATTTTTGAGATGGCTTTTTTTATTGTATTTCTTCTGAAAAGCTCATAAAATATAGATTGTTGCAGTCTTTTCCGATTATTATCAAGTCTTTTGAGCTTTGACCCTCCAGATGATTTATTTAGAATTTATCTAAATAGTTCAACCTTTATGTTAATTATTGTTAAAATATCACACGAATTGTATTTTTGCGCTGACATAAGAATGACATTTCTATTTTGAGAATAAAATAAGCGGAATCACCACTTTTTTCAAAGAAAACATATGATGATTAAAAAGTCATTGACCCTCAAATTTATCCTGATTTTTACCTTTGGG
>CALLVY010000412.1 GCA_938015925.1 uncultured Saprospiraceae bacterium | reverse complement strand
CCCTATTTTGCAATTGCTTTTGTCGAAATTTTTCTGAAAGAGACGCTTGTCGAAACAGAAAATCCTTCTTATACGCACTACCAGACGCCGTTGATACCAAGGGATATCTATGTCCTGTTGGAAACCTACCTTTTATAAAATTTACTTTCTTTTTTGTTGAAATTTCCTTGTTTCTTCCATTTGGAGGAGCAGGACATTTTGTAAGATTTAAACGGGTCTTAAGGATGAAATATTCCTAAGGCTGGTCTTAGAAAAGAATTGTAATATGCTCGCTAACCTAGTTCGTTTTTTTCTGGAGAACAAACTCTTGGCTTATCTGCTACTCCTACTTTTTGTAGGCTGGGGATTGGTGACGACGCCTTTTGATTTTGGGCTGGAGGGAATTCCTCGGGATCCCGTATCTGTGGATGCCATTCCGGATATTGGAGAAAACCAGCAAATTGTTTTTACGCAATGGATGGGTCGCTCTCCACAAGATATGGAAGACCAGATTTCCTATCCACTGACGACGGCCTTATTGGGGATTCCCGGGGTGAAAAGTATTCGCAGCAATTCCATGTTTGGCTTTTCCAGCATCTATATTATTTTCAATGACGAAGTGGAATTTTATTGGAGTAGAAGCCGCATCCTTGAAAAATTAAATTCCCTTCCTGCCAATACGCTTCCAGCTGGTGTACAGCCAACACTTGGAGCCGATGCGACCGCCTTGGGACAGATTTTTTGGTATACCTTAGAAGGACAAGATGAGGCCGGTAATCCTACGGGCGGATGGGACTTGCATGAGCTCCGAAGTATCCAGGACTATTATGTCCGCTATGGCTTGTCTGCCGCAGAAGGGGTTGCCGAAGTTGCTTCCATTGGTGGTTTTGTAAAAGAGTATCAAGTGGATGTGGATCCGGATGCGATGAAGGCGAATAAAGTGTCTTTGGAGCAAGTGATGAAGGCGATTAAGGAAAGCAATATTGATATCGGAGCACAGACGATTGAAATCAATTTAGCAGAATATTTTGTCCGCGGATTGGGCTATATCAAAAATGTGGAGGACATCGAAAAGAGTGTCATCAGAAGCAATGATAATGTTCCTATTCGGATCGGAGATGTGGCGACGGTAAATATCGGACCAGCTACCCGAAGGGGAGTTTTGGATAAATCAGGTACGGAAGCTGTAGGGGGAGTGGTGATTGCCCGCTATGGCGCCAATCCTCTGGAAGTCATCCAAAACGTAAAAGCCAAAATTGCGGAAATGGAACCAGGATTGGCAAGCAAAGTATTGAGAGACAGTACTTTGTCTCAGGTAAAAATAGTGCCTTTCTATGATCGAACCCAACTCATCAACGAAACCATAGGAACCCTGCAAGAAGCCCTCACGCTGGAAATTTTGATAACGATTATCGTTGTTCTCCTGATGCTCTTAAATTTAAAATCCTCTATTTTGGTGGCGGGTACTTTACCGGTCGCGGTGTTGATGTGTTTTATTGCCATGAAATATTTTGGGGTGGAAGCCAATATTGTTGCACTGTCGGGGATTGCTATTGCCATTGGTACCATGGTGGATATGGGAATTGTTTTGACCGAAAGTATGATCCATAGAATGGAGGAAGCACCGCCGGAGGAGACGCTATTGGAGAGCATTTACGAAGCTACCTTGGAAGTTGCTTCTGCGGTTCTCACTGCTGTGGCCACGACCATTATTTCCTTTCTTCCCGTGTTTACCATGGAAGCAGCGGAAGGGAAATTATTTAAACCATTGGCCTTTACCAAGTCCTTCGCTTTGATCGCTTCCATCATTGTGGCGATCACCATTATTCCTCCTTTGGCCCACACCATTTTTTCTCTAAAATCGAAAAGAAAAATAGTCTCCTTACTTGGAAATGCAGGTGCATTGATAGGTGGTTTAGTATTGGCTTATTTCCACCATACTTTCTTAGGAAGCATCTTGGGAGTCGTTGGCCTAACGGGTATTCTGCACTTATTGATCCAGACCTATTCTTCAGAGCGAAATGCCAATATTCTTTCGGTACTCACCAACTTAATTTACGCCTTAATCGTAGCCTGGTTATTGGCCACGGTTTGGATGCCTTTGGGCGTGAATAAAAGCAATTTATCCAATTTCTTTTTTATCGTTTTGATCGCTGGTGGTTTGATTGGATTGTTCTATCTGTTGATTTATTTCTATGAAAATATTCTACGCTTTTTATTGCGTTTTAAAATACTTTTTTTATTACTGGTTGGTGTTATTCTTTATCAAGGTTTTTTGGTTTACCAAAATACAGGAGAAGAATTTATGCCCTCCTTAGACGAAGGTTCTTTTCTCCTAATGCCTACTTCCATGCCCCATGCCGGGATGCAGGAAAATGTCAAAAATCTTCGTTTGTTAGATATGGCAGTCACCGCTATCCCAGAGATAGAAACGGTGGTGGGAAAAGCAGGCCGGATCAATAGTGCGCTCGATCCTGCACCGATGTCTATGTATGAAAATGTGATTTTGTATAAAACAGAATACAAGACCAATGAACAAGGACATCGCATTCGCTTTCGCTACGAAAATGGAGAATATATCAGAAGCGAAAACGGCGATTTACTACCGGATAAAAACGGACGTTATTTCCGCCAATGGCGCGATGAAATAAAAAGCCCAGATGACATTTGGAACGAAATAGTCAAGGCTACCAAGCTCCCCGGCGTCACCTCCGCTCCGAAATTACAACCCATTGAAACTCGTTTGGTCATGCTGCAAACAGGTATGCGTGCACCAATGGGCATCAAAGTTCGTGGAAGTGATTTGGCCACAATAGAAGCCTTTGGTTTACAACTCGAACAGGCTTTAAAAGAAGTCGAAGGCGTCAAAGCTTCCGCCGTGTTTGCGGATCGAATCGTAGGAAAGCCTTACCTGATTTTGGACATAGATCGGGACCTGATCAGCCGCCATGGCTTGACCATTCAAAAAGTACAACAATACATCCAGGCAGCTGTCGGCGGTATGGAAATGACGACCACCGTGGAAGGTAGAGAACGCTATGCGATACGAATTCGCTATCCAAGGGAACTCCGAAATGATCCAGAGGCTCTAAAAAGAATCTTTATCCCTAGCTCCAATGGCCAGCAAATTCCCTTAGGCGACTTGGTCAAGATTCGCTACGAACAAGGGCCACAATCCATTAAAAGTGAAGATGGCTTTTTGATCGGTTATGTTTTATTTGATCGAGAAAAAACCTTCTCCGAAGTGGAGGTGGTCAAGAATGCACAAGCTTATTTGCAAAACCAAATTGATCAGGGAGAATTGAAAGTGCCAGCTGGGATTAGTTATCGCTTTGCCGGGAATTATGAACAGCAGGTGAGAGCCAATAAACGATTGGGACTTGTTGTTCCCATTGCCTTGGCGATCATTTTTCTATTGCTTTATTTCCAGTTCAGATCATTGGCGATTGCTGCGATGGTTTTTACCGGCGTCTTCATTGCTTTTGCCGGAGGATTTATCATGATTGGTTTGTATGATACCCAATGGTTTTTGGATTTTAATTTGTTTGGAACGAACATGAGAGACCTGTTTCAAATTCATACCATTAATCTGAGTGTAGCGGTATGGGTGGGCTTTTTGGCTTTGTTTGGCATTGCTACGGATGATGGGGTGCTGGTCGCTACTTTTCTTCAGGATAGTTTTAAGAAAAACAAACCAGATTCTATCACAGGGATTCGAGATGCGGTGGTGGAAGGTGGCCTGCGTCGCGTTCGTCCTGCGATGATGACCACTGCCACGACGATTTTGGCTTTGCTGCCTGTGCTTACCTCTACCGGGCGAGGTTCTGATATTATGTTACCCATGGCCATTCCATCTTTTGGAGGAATGACTTTACAAATGATCACTATGTTTACCGTACCTGTTTTGTTTGCCCTTTGGCAAGAATGGAATTGGCGAATTGAAAATAGATTTGGGAATCCTAAAAAGATAAGTGCTGTCTTGTTGCTAATTGTTTTAGGGACTTCCTATGGAATAAATTCTGTTTCCGCCCAATCCCTGGATTCTTTAATTGTTCTGGCCATCGATGAAAATCTGGAATTAAAGATTTTAGAAAAAGAATATTTAGCAGCCTTAGAAAAAGCGCCGCAAGTGAGCCAAAGGCCAGATCCGGAAGTAGGAGTAGGCTTGTTTCCATTGCCGATTGAAACCCGTTTGGGCGCGCAGCTTTTTAGAATTGGAGCGACGCAAATGTTTCCTTGGAAAGGTGTTTTAGAAGGAAAAGAAAATTTGGAAATGGCCAAAGCCAAAGCCTTGTACGAAAAAATAAGTGCCCGTGCTTTAGAGCTCTCTTTTCAAGTCAAGGAAGCTTACTTCTCCCTGTACGAATTGGAGCAAAGCAAAGCGATCATTAGTAGAAATCTAGAACTCCTCCAAGCACTGGAACAAATCGCTTTAGCAAAAGTCGAAAGTGGAAAAACGACTGCCGCAGATGTCCTCCGCGTCCAAATTCAAACCTTGGAACTCCAGCAAGAATTAAACATACTGGAAGTCGCCAAAACCAAACCCAAAGCTACCATTAATCAATTGCTAAATCGCCCCTTAGAAACACCAGTTTACCTCGGAGATCCATTGTCTTTTGCGATTCTATCCTATGATAAAGCGGCTTTAGTGGAGCAAATTCAAGCCAATCATCCCATGCTGCGAATGTTTGAACTGCAACAGGCCGCTGCGGAGCAAGCGATTAAGGTGAGCGATTTAAACAACAAACCTTCCTTCGGCCTCGGCCTGGATTACATGTTGGTCAACCGAAGAAAAGATGCAGAACCCACCCACAATGGCAGAGACATTGTACAAGTCAGAGCCTCCGTAAAAGTGCCACTTAATAAAAAAAGAAACGAAGCCAAAGTGCGCGAAGAAAAAATAAAAATAGCAGCGCTGTCGGACAAAAAAACAGATTTGCTAAGCCGCTTTGAAGCGGCACTAGAAAAGGCTTATGCGGATTATCAAAGCGCCCAATTGAGATCGGAATTATATCTACAACAAATTGAAATAAGCAAAGCAGCCATTCGTATTTTACAAAGCAAATATAGTGCGCAGGGGAGTGGTTTTGATGACTTGTTACAGTTGGAAAAAACATTGATCGATTACGATTTGAAAACGCTGAAAGCAGTGGTGCAAAGTCATTTAGCAAAAAGTAAAATTGAACGATTTATTATTAGTGATTAACAATCATCTAAGTTCCAGGCGAAATTAAAAGAAAGTGATATGAAAAATAATTTCAAAATAATCCTTACCGCAATCATTGCCGTCCTGATCGGTTTGGGAGCGGGCTATTTTATTTTTGGAAATGCGAGCGATCAATCTCTTGCGATGGACGCTCCTGATCATAGCAAAGAGGTAAGCGCGACTACAGGGGAAGAAATTTGGACTTGTTCCATGCATCCGCAGATCAGACAAAAGGAAGCAGGAGACTGTGCACTATGTGGCATGGATTTGATTCCTTTGGAAGATAATTCTTCCAATGATCCTTTGGTTTTAGAGATGACACCTGCTGCGGTAAAACTCGCCAATATTCAAACGTCGATCATTGGAGAAAGTGTGGGCGCATCTGGAAAAACCATTCGCCTGTCCGGCAAGGTGCAAGCAGATGAAAGACTGGCTTCTAGTCAGGTCGCTCATGTGCCGGGGCGGATTGAAAAGTTGTTCGTGAGTTTTACGGGAGAGCAGGTGCAGGCAGGACAGGAGATTGCAAGGCTTTATTCGCCGGAATTGATCACTGCGCAGCGAGAATTATTGGAAGCTTTGAAACTGCAAGCGATCAGTCCTGGATTACTGGAAGCGGCTCGGAATAAATTGCGGTATTGGAAAATTGGAAATTCGACAATTGAAAGAATTGAACAACAAGGAATTGTTCAGGAAACGTTTACGGTGTATGCCGAGGAGTCCGGGATTGTTAGTCAAAAAAGAGTATCGGTTGGCGATTATGTACAACAAGGTCAAGCTCTTTTTGAGCTAATGAATCTTAGCAAAGTATGGGTGCTTTTCGACGCTTACGAAGAAGACTTAGCCGCGATTCATGTGGGCGATAAAATTGAGTTTAGCACGCCCTCTTTGGCTAATAAAACCTTGCAAACCCGCGTCACCTTTATTGACCCCATCATCAATCCCAATACCCGTGTGGCCTCCATCAGAACGGAAGTTCAAAACCGCAAAGGACTCTTGAAACCAGAAATGTTAGTCTACGGAAACCTCGAAAGAAGATCAAAGTCAAACACTCAATGGAGTATCCCCAAAACGGCCGTTCTCTGGACAGGAAAACGCTCTGTCGTCTATGTCAAAATGCCAGATCGAAAGATTCCTTCTTTTCAATTTAGAACAATCGAAATCGGAGAGGCACAAGGCGATACGTATCAGGTCTTGAGTGGTTTAGAAGCTGGGGAGGAAGTCGTTACTTATGGCAGTTTTGCGATTGATGCGGCGGCCCAACTCAATAATCAGGCAAGTATGATGAATCAAAATGTGGTGGTGAAAAATGAAAGTCGTAACTTAGCCTTACCGGATTATACCCGTCTTACGCCCACGGCATTTAAAAAACAATTAGCAGCAGTTTCGGATGCTTATCTTTTGCTAAAAGATGCCTTGGTCGCTACAGATGGTCAGTTAGCCATTCGCACTGCTCGTCAAGTGCTGGAGGCCTTAGCCAAAGTAGATAAGAACTTACTGGAAGCCGATCCGCAAGGCTATTGGATGGATCAATTGCTTGCCATGGAATCGCATGGTGGAAAAATATCCGCATTGGACGATGTGGAAGCACAGCGAAAACAATTTGATTTCCTCTCTCAGTTGCTGATCGAAAGCATCAAGGTATTTGGAGTGGTCTCGGATACGCTTTATGTCCAACATTGTCCGATGGTCAATGGTAATCAGGGAGCGGATTGGTTGAGCAGAGAAGATAAAGTGCGCAATCCCTATTTTGGTGATAAAATGATGACTTGTGGTGTGGTGAAAACGACCATTGACAAAGATTTTAAAAATCCGTAAATTCAAGAGGCAATCAATACTAAAATCACTATTTCTAAGCATAAAACAAACTCTAAAATTCATTCTTAAATTTACAATCATGAAAAGAATTATACTTAGCCTTTTTTCTCTGCTCCTTTGCCTGAGCGCCTTTGCTCAAAACAGCATTCAAGTCAATATCCATCACAAATTAGCCGATGCCAATTTTGCTATGGAAACAGCTGCTGTAAATAACATCAATAGTGACTTTAAAGTTACTCGATTAGATTATTATATTTCTGGCGTGTCCATTATCCATGATGATAGTACGGAAACATTTATAGAAGACTTATGGGTATTGGTAAAAGCTGGAGAAGCCACCCAAATTGACTTGGGGGAGCAAGACATCACGAGTGTAGAAATGTTGAAATTTCACATTGGCGTCGATGAGCCGCACAATCATTTAGACCCTGGTAGTTATGCCGCCGATCATCCATTGGCACCGAAAAATCCTTCGATGCATTGGGGCTGGACTTCCGGATACCGATTTGTTGCGATGGAAGGAAAGGGAGGAAGCAATTTAGATCAGATATTTGATCTGCATGCCTTGGGGAATAGAAATTATTTCACCACAGAAATACCGATGAACAAAGAGGCGGTTAATGGAAAAATTGTCATCAATCTGGATGCCGATTATACACGAGCTTTGGAGGACATCGATGTAAGTTCAGGGGTAATTGTACATGGCGAAGATTTAGAAGCGAAGCAATGCCTTAAGAATTTCAGAGATTATGTTTTTAGTCTTTCCGCAATAAATACTTCCACGATTGATTTTAGTGAAGTGA
>CALLVY010000411.1 GCA_938015925.1 uncultured Saprospiraceae bacterium | reverse complement strand
CAAATGGTATCACATCTTGGTAGAAGGAGAAAGTGGAACCAATGACAATGGAGATGATTATGATGTTACTGGTCTTGGTTTTGACACGGCCACTCAAATCGCTTTTAGAAATTTACGTTTTTACCTCACCTCTGAATCAGACCACGCAGATGCTCAAGAAGGTGCCATCGCAGCAGCAGAAGATTTATTTGGTGAATGTTCTTTAGAATATGTTTCGACTGCCAATGCTTGGTTTGCAGTTGGTGTAGGAAATGGTTTATTTGAAGGTGATATGGAGGTTTCTGAGATCAAAGACTTTTCAGATGTAAATTGTGGTTTGCTGGCAGAAGAATTTCCAACGATTGATTTTGTCTATCAGTCTTGTGTCCCTGCTTTAACTTCAGGAACTGCAATTCCTTTCTTTGCACAGGTAGATAATGGCCCAATCACGGAGGAAACTTTTATGCTTCCCAATGATCTTCCTGGCTTTCAAACGGCTCAATTCACTTTTACTAAGCCTGTTCTTGGTTTAGAAACAGCAGGTGATCATCAATTAAAAATATGGACAGTTTACAATGCGGACACCCGTCAATTTAATGATACGGTAACCATCAATATTGAAAATGTTATCGAACAAGAAAGTGATTTTGGCGACAGCCCAACTCCAAGACTAACGAGTGATTGCTTCCTTAAAACCCAAACAGTTTCTGCCAATTTCGTATTCTTAGGTTGCAACAGAGTTGATTCTGGTACCGAGTTAGATGTATACTTCCAAGCCAATGGAGGTACTCCAGTGAAAGAAACGACGACGCTTACCAGCCCGGTCTTCAGAGATGGTGTATTTACTTATGAATTCAATACGCCATTGGATCTCGAAGGACAAAGAGGTACCAATAACATTGACTTCTGGATCGATTATCAAGATGATTTCCTCAATGAAAATGATACGCTTTTTGGGCTGACTGCAGTCAACCCTTTCTTATTGACCGATTCCGAAATTATTACTTTCGAAGCAGGTGCAGCTTCTATGGATTCTGCTTACGTCGTATTTAATGATAACTTTTCAGGAGCCTACCCTAGTATTGACAACAAGTTTGACGAACCAAACGTGATTGAAATGACCGGAGGAGACTTTATTAATAGTGGTGCGGTAGTACCTACAGCCAATAATGTATGGAATGCCTCCAATGAAAATCTTTCTTCCATGACTTGTGTTTGTGTCGACGCCAGAGTATTGGCTCAGGTAGATCTAAAGTTTGACCTAAGACAATCCAGTTGTAGAGAATGGCAATTTGCAACAGGTAGCCTTAATCTTTTTGCCTCTGCCCTTAGAATATTAGTAGATGGCGAACAAGTTGGAGATACTTATTTCCCAGAAACTTTGGCTAGCGACGATGTGGTCAACCATACCGTCAACTTAGATGATTATGCTTATACTTTCTTTGAAGTATGTTTTGAATCTCGCTGTGGTTATAATGCAGAATTTGATGGCTTCAACAAAGGAGATTTGGTCAAATTGGACAATATTGAAGTCTCTGGTTTGAGTACCAACACTCGAGACCTCGACCAAATAGCAGGATTGCGTATTGCACCAAATCCTAGTAATGGACTATTGACCATCAGCTATGATAAAGCAATCAACGGTTTGCAAATGGAGGTCTTCGACATCTATGGTCGCATCGTAGAATCTTTCGCAAAAACTTCGCTCAATCATCAAGTGGATTTGACAAATCTTGTATCGGGAACTTATTATCTCCGTTTCCAGGATGGTCAGGATCGCCATATTGAAAAAGTAGTTATTGCTAAATAAACATCCTTAGCAAATCAGCTAAATAGCCACATTGGATACCATTCCACTGTGGCTATTTTTTTAATAAATTTGTTCCTTCATCTTTTGCGGTGCTCTACAGCGCAGCAGATCACTCTTCTACCCTTATGCCTCAGGCTTCCTCTTCCTCCTACCCTGGCCCTCCCTGGTATCAATACAATGCAGATATCCAAACCATTTGGCCGGGCGTCTTTCGTCGCATCTCAGGTGTTCAATATGAAAGAGAACGGCTCGAACTCTCTGATGGAGATTTTGTAGATTTAGATTGGTTGGATAAAGGAAGTCGTCGATTGGTTTTACTTACTCATGGACTGGAAGGCAATAGCGAACGGCATTATGTAAAAGGCATGGCCAAAATATTTGCCCGACAAGGATGGGACGCCCTCGCTTGGAATTGTCGGTCTTGCAGTGGCGAGATGAATCGTAAAGTTCGTTTGTACAATCACGGAGAAATCGAAGACATTGGCGAAGTCATCGCTCACGCCTTAAAAACCAAAGACTATGAACAGATCGTTTTGATCGGTCTTAGTATGGGCGGAAATATTTCTTTAAAATACCTCAGCGTCAATGCCCAAACCAAACCAGATTGTATCAAAGCCTGCATCGCAATCTCCGCTCCGGTGGATTTAGGCAGTAGCGCCGCCAAATTAGACTTGCCCGAAGTCGCCTTTTATCGCAAGCGATTCTTTAAAATGCTGGAGGCCAAAATGATCATCAAAGCCAAACAATTTCCGGGAATCATTGATTTGGAAAATCTTAAAAAGATCAAATGCTGGGAAGATTTCGACAATTACTTTTCGGCCCCCATCAACGGCTATAAAAATGCCCAGGATTTTTACTACCAGGCGAGTGCCATCAACTATATGAGCGAGCTCAATGTCCCCAGCCTGCTACTCAATGCCCTCAATGATCCCATTCTCACGGAATCCTGCTTTCCCCGCACTTTTGCCAAAAATCACCAACACCTCTTCCTTGAAACGCCAAAACTAGGCGGCCATGTCGGCTTTTGCCTACCCTGGACCAGTGAAAGCTGGGCAGAACGCAGGAGTTTGGAATTTGTAGAAAATTTAGGCTAAAACAACTTCTTTCCAGAAAATTAAAAAATCGTCCTATTTTGGGCTAAATTACGTGCTGGTTTAAGGATTTTCTCTATTGAAGAACATCTTTATTCCCCTTAGCTATTTAGTCGCTATTTTATGAAAATACTCCATACCGCAGATTGGCACCTTGGCCAGCGCTTCAATCACAAGGAGCGTCAGGAAGAACATCAGCAAGCACTCGATGCTTTGTTGGAGATCATTGCTGCGGA
>CALLVY010000410.1 GCA_938015925.1 uncultured Saprospiraceae bacterium | reverse complement strand
ATTCTAAAAAAGTCGCATTGAGAAATGGTATGCGCCTGGAAAAAGAAACGATCAAAAAGGAAGTTGCGGTTTCTATTTATCGAATTAGTAGAGCAGAATGGGAAGCGATAGAGTAAACTTATATTCCTCCTGTCTTTTAAGTAAGAGAGCAAATTAAACTAAGCTTTTTGAGGGACTATTTTTTGCTGACTCTTCGTTGCAAAATCAGTCGATATACCCGGCATAACTCCTTATTTTACGCCTCGATTCAGTAAAAAATAGCCTCCTCAATATTTCATAAATAATTTTGCTCTCTTACTTATTTCTTTGTAAAAAAGAAATCCCGAACGCTGGATTTTCCAGCGTTCGGGAAGACTTTTGCAAAGTACTACTTTATCAATTAAAATTCTTTTCAGGTGCTTTGTCGCTTTACTTTTCTTAGAGCAGACTAAAGTGACAATATAGTATCCAAGCAGTATAAAATTACAAATCAAATTTAATGCCTTGTGCCAATGGCAATTCTTTGCTGTAATTAATCGTATTGGTCTGACGACGCATATAGGCTTTCCAGGCATCAGATCCTGATTCGCGACCGCCACCTGTTTCTTTTTCTCCACCAAAAGCACCACCGATCTCTGCACCACTGGTACCGATATTCACATTGGCAATTCCACAATCTGATCCATTAGCAGATAAGAACAATTCTGCTTCTTTAAGGCTATCGGTCATGATAGCAGAAGACAATCCTTGTGGTACATCATTTTGCATGGCCACTGCTTCTTCGATGGTTTTGTATTTCATCAAATAGAGGATGGGTGCAAACGTTTCATGCTGTACAATATCATAATGGTTTTCCACTTCTGCGACGCAAGGTTTGACATAGCAACCACTTTCGTAGCCCTTGCCTTCCAATACACCACCTTTTACCAATATCTTTCCGCCTTCTTTTTTGATGGCATCTAAAGAGTTGAGGTAGTTATTTACAGAATCTTTATCAATCAATGGTCCTACGTGATTTTTAGGATTCAATGGATTTCCAATTTTGATCTGCTTGTAAGCTTTCGTCAATTTTTTCTTTACTTCATCATAAACACTTTCGTGAATAATCAATCGACGAGTACTGGTACAACGCTGACCACAAGTTCCAACCGCGCCAAAGACAGCTCCGATCAAAACGATATTCATATCTGCGTTTGGCGTAATGATGATCGCATTGTTTCCTCCCAATTCGAGTAAGCTTCTACCCAAGCGAGCGGCAACGGTAGCGGCAACGATTTTTCCCATACGCGTACTTCCGGTCGCAGAGACTAAAGGTATTCGTTTATCAGTGCTCATGTATTCTCCTACTTTGTAATCGCCATTGACGATACAACTTACTCCTTCAGGTACTTTATTCGCTTTTAATACTTTATGTAAAATATTCTGACAAGCGACTCCGCACAATGGTGCTTTTTCCGAAGGTTTCCAAACAGAAACATCTCCACAGACCATGGCGATCATGGCATTCCAAGACCAAACGGCTACCGGAAAGTTGAAAGCAGAAATGATCCCTACAATTCCAAGAGGATGCCATTGCTCATACATTCTATGGCTTGGACGTTCCGAATGCATGGTCAATCCGTACAATTGACGAGAAAGGCCAACGGCAAAATCACAGATATCGATCATTTCCTGTACTTCTCCGAATCCTTCTTGTAGGCTTTTACCCATTTCGTAAGAAACCAAGCGGCCCAAAGAATCTTTGTGTCTTCTCAATTCATCTCCATATTGTCTGACGATTTCTCCGCGATGGGGAGCAGGAATACTTCGCCAGCTCGAGTAAGCCTTTTGTGCAGTCTTGATTACTTTTTCATACTCTTTTTTAGAAGTAACACTTACGCTTCCTATTAAGGCACCATCTACTGGTGAATAAGATTCGATGTATTCTTTAGAACTAGCAGAAGATTTTAGTCCTGTGCTGGTTCCATTATTATGTTTTTTTAATCCTAGTTTTTTTAGAAAATCCTTTTTCATTCTTGAATCTGGTTTAATTGAATTAGATAACTATTGGTATTCTATTAATACGAATGTTGAGCAAGCAATGTTCAAAATAAAAATTTCCTGCCCCATTTGGCAGCGCAAAGGTAGTGTGGTTAGCATCGCCTTTCAAGAAAAAGGGAAATTATTTGAAGAGAAATAAAAAATAAATGGTGCTAAAATATTTTCGAAAAGCAGCAAAAGGGATCAAAAAGAGTCCTTTTTAACAGCTTTTAACAAAAACAAGGAATGGTTTAACAAAGCAGTAAGTAATATTTGGGATTTGAGAGAGTTTAGGTATTGGTTTTCAAATAAAGACAGATACAGGGTGAATGAATAAATATTTTTCAGGACTTGCAGGATAAGAAACAAACATACTTTTTAAAACAATCAGCGTTTAGCTTTTTCTGAAAACTTTCACCCTGTTCTTTTTAATATTGTTGAAATCAAATATCAAAACGAAACAAAACAAATGAGATTACTAAGCACTTCAATGGAATTAAAAAATCAGTTCCTTCGCTTAAATCAAACAGCAATAAAAATCGCCTTAGCGGCTTTGTCTTTTCTAATCAGAAAAGAATTGCTCAAAGAAGATCAGGCATTCGCCGTTTTGCAGGTCCTCCCAATTTCTGATACGACAATTACTACTTTACTTTCTGGAGAGAAAACTCCAGCCTGTACTGCTACTAGAAATACAGCAGTAGATTATTACAGATACCGAACAAATTACTAGAGGGGTCATCCTAAAACCGACAGACACAAACAAACACAAACAAATGCTAGCCGGCGGCGCCCGGAATTTCAAAAACTGGGTGCCGCTATTTTAAAAAAGACAAACACTATGCTTCGGCATATTCAAGAATAACAGTTCACGGGATTATTTTTTCGGCAGAGCCTCCAAGTGGGGTTCTGCCTTTTTTACGTCCTTTTGTTTTGCTGAAAAAGCTATTCTACTTCTCTGCTTTTCGGTAAAATTTAGCATCCACCATTTCCTCTTGCGTCTTCGTTTTTAGCGCATAATTAAATCCTTCGTGGATACAAAAACCACCATACTCTCCTTCTTTATTGAGCGCAATAAACCCAACTTGTAGATCATCAATATTGTCATGCTTTTTCAGAATACGATCTACCGCTTCTTTACAAGCTTCCATAGGCGTTCTTCCATGCCGCATCAACTCTACAACGATCGCACTTCCTGCGATTCGAATCACGGCCTCTCCTACTCCCGTTGCACAAGCGGCCCCCACTTCATTGTCGACAAAAAGGCCTGCTCCAATCAAGGGCGAATCGCCCACTCGGCCATGTAGTTTATAGGCCATTCCGCTGGTCGTACAAGCCCCAGACAAATTGCCCATTTCATCTAAAGCGAGCAAGCCAATCGTATCATGGTTTTCGCGATTGATGACGGGTTTATAATTGGAAGTCTTTAGCCATTCTTTCCAAGCTTTTTCTGATTCTGACGTTAGCAAATTCTTTTTAGGAAAACCTTTTTCTCGGGCAAACTGATAAGCCCCTTTTCCCACCAACATCACATGAGGCGTCTCTTCCATCACCTTCCGTGCTACTGAAATAGGGTTTTCAATATCCTGCAAAAAAGCAACGGCTCCACAATCATTTTTATGATTCATAATACAGGCATCCAAAGTTACTTTCCCTTCTCGGTCGGGTAGCCCCCCCAATCCAACACTTTGATTTTTCGGGTCAGATTCTGTCACTCGCACCCCTGCTTCTACCGCATCAAGGGCAGATCCCTTTTTCCCAAGTATTTCCCAGGCGGCGGCATTGGCCGCTTGCCCGTGATACCAGGTAGAAATCACGATGGCAGAATTGGTCTTTGTTTGTTTTGTGGAAGGAGATTCTTTTTCCGTATTGGGTTCTGCGGAAGTACAGGCAGTCGGGCTTACCAAAGCAGCTCCACCGAGGAGGCTGAGCTTTAAAAAATTTCTTCTATCTTTCATCTCTTCAAGATAGAAAAAGAATTTCAAGTAAGGCTATAGTTGCCTTGGGTTTTCAAGAAAAAGTCTCCTGCTTCCTCTTAAAGAAATTTGCGGAGCAAAATAGGCAAGAGCAATAAATCGGCAAAAACGGCACTAAACAAGGTCAGGCTTATCAAAAGTCCAATAGTCACACTTGGAGGGTGAATAGAAAAGAGCATTACCAAAAAACCAAAGAAAAGAATTACGGTAGTCAAACAAATGGCCTTTCCAGTTTCTAAAAAAGTAATGTGGATCGCATCGTCGATGGACAATCCTTTATCTCTAGCCAATTTGAATTTACTTAAAAAGTGAATGGTATCATCTACGGCAATTCCGAATACGATTACAAATACAATTGATACTCCTGCTTCCAACTCTATCCCAAGAAATCCAATCATCGCTCCTGCCAAAAGCAAAGGAAAAACATTGGGAACCATGGAGATCAAAACCAGTCGCCAATTGCGAAACAACACGGCCATAAAAAGTCCAATAATCAAAATCGCAACTCCCAAGCCTTGCAATAAACTATTGCGTACATAATCCGCGTTTTTGTCGATGATCACGCCCATACCGGTTCTCTGAAATTTTGCCAAGGTGGTATCCGTATGCGTCAAAATCCATTCATCCAGATCGGCACCAATGGCTTTTACTTTTTCAGCGCCTAAGTCGGTAACCCTGGAAGTAATTCTTGCTTTTTTTCGATCCTTGCTCAACAAAACATTCGCCGTTGGTAATGGAACCTTATCCAATAGATCTTGATACTTTTTGAACGTGGCTTCTTTCTCTGGAAATTGATAAGCCGAACTTCGATTATTTTTCATCATTTGATTGATGCTCTTAAATACCGTGGTAATCGAAGTGACCGAACCAATACTCTCGATACTATCCAAATGGTTTTCGACTTTAGCGACTTCTCGGAGTACCGCAAAGTCATCCGCAAAATTATCGCCCTGGGCAAATACGGCCAATTCAAAAGGACGAAAGCCAGAATATTCTGTTTCAAAAAAAATAAAATCTTCCGATATTTTTTCTCCGCGAGGCAAACTGCTCTCTAAGCGATAATTGGTCGTTATCTGAGACATACCTACCAAGGTAATCAGAAAGACCAACAAACTTCCCCATAAGATGCCACGAGGATTTCTTTTGGTGAAGAGAAAAGTTCGTTCCATACTATCTTCCCAAAATTTCTGTCCTCTTCCCAATTTCATCAATTGCTCTGAACTAAAGAACGAAAGCATGGCAGAGGTTAGAAAAATAACTGTTCCAAAAGCGACCAATACGCCTATCGCAGCATTGACTCCAAATTGCTGAATGGGAACCAGACGACTCGTCAACAGCGTGGCAAAACCAATAGCAGTTGTTACCGAAGTCAGAAAGGTCGCCAAACCTATTTCTTTGACAGTAATCCAAATCGCATCCTGCTTGCTTTTTCCTTTTCTCAATTCATCGATGTACTTGGTCATAATATGAACGACATCTGAAGTCCCGACAATAATCATAATCACCGGATACAAAGCCGCCATGGCATTGAGCGGGCGGCCAGTAATCCCCAAGCCTCCCAAAAACAAGAGCAAGCCCAAACCAATCGAAAATAAAGCGATCGCAATTCCCCAAGGTTTTCTAAATATCCAAAACATGATGAGTCCAACCAATACCGCAGATACAACTGCCGAGACCAAAACTTCCCGTTTTTGCATGGCCACCATTTCCTTTTGAAAATAAGCAGGCCCCAGAATGTGATAATCATCAAAACCATAAGTATCCGCCAAAGCGGTCAGTTCCGGGATGAGTGCCTCCGACTCTTCGATCATTACGCCCGGACTGGTTTTCATGGCCAGTACCATAGATTTCGCATTCGAAGCAATCAAGGTTCCTCGAAATCGCTCATCAGCCAGGATGCGCTTGCGGTCTTTGGCATAGCGGCTGGTATCCGCGATGTGGATCGCAGGAATCGAGGTAATTCCAAAAGGAGTTTTTAAGGGAAAGGATATTTGGGTCAGAGATTGACAATCTTCGATATAGGGGAGATTGCGTGATTTTAGGGAAAAGTCATCAAAGTTTTCGAGGAAGTCTTTTTGGAAGACCCCTTCCTCATT
>CALLVY010000409.1 GCA_938015925.1 uncultured Saprospiraceae bacterium | reverse complement strand
TTTAGATAAAACGAGTAAGTGTTTGACTTAGCGGGAAGGCTTAAAGGGTCACTTTTCAGTAGCCATTTTTTTTCTTATCCGACTTAGGGTCTCCGGTTTAATTCCGAGGTAGCTGGCAAGTTGATATTGAGGAACTCGATGGATCAATCCAGGTCTTTCTTGCAATAATTGCAAATACCTTTCTTTTGGACCGGAGACAATAAACTTTGAAAGGGTCTTTTGCTGAGTCCCCATCATTTGTTCCATGCCTTCTCTACAAAAACGTTCAAAACGAGGATGACTTTGATATAAGGCTTTTTCTTTTTCACCATTTAAGATGGCGACGGTCGTTTTCTCGGAGCATTCAAAATACTTGGAAGAGGGAATTTTATTTACTTGACTATTGAAGTTGATCGCAGATTGATTTTCGGTATAGAAAGCAGTCGTCACTTCTACTCCGTCCGATAGTTCATATTCGCGGATACAACCTTCTATGACAAAGAAGGCATCACTTGCAATTCTACCTTCCTTTAATAAGTGATGTCCTTTTTCATAGGTTCTGATTGGAAAACTTTTCTCTATTGCGATACTTTCTTCCTGGGTCAAAGCAGTAAGCTGTGACATGAATTGTACTAGGATGTGTTCCATCTTTTTTATTTTTGAAAGACTCAATCGTTCGTGAATGCCTCAAAATTTTTACAGCATTAAAAAGCAAAAAGAATAACCGGATTTTATCAATTTCCCGCCTCCCATTTTTTCTCCATAAAAAAAGAATTCTCATCTGCTCCAACTTTCACAAAGCCTACTTTTTCATAAAGCAACTGCGCTTTATTCTTTTTGAGAACACTCAAGCTTATTAAAGTCTTGTCTTGATTGGCTTGCTGAATAAGTTGCAGTAAAATACGTTTCCCAATCCCTTTACCTTGGTATGCTCTAGCAATTTGAAATTGTTCAATTTCGCAGCCCTCCTGATTTTCTATTACTTTTAGGAATCCGATTTCCTGGTTTTTATTTAAAACTATTTTTGCATTTTTAATTTTATCAAGAATTCTTTCCTCATGTTCTTCCCTACTAAGATGAATTCCTTCGTTTTTCAAATGTTCTTCCATGGTCTCCAATCTAAGTTGAAGTAAAAAAGGAAGATCTGCTAAAAGTGCCTTTCTAAAACGAATTGCTATTTCCATCATTTTAGCGACAGTTTTATGCTTTTTTAAGCCTGTAATTAAAGCAAGAAAATGTTTGGACAAAATAGGCCAACACTACAACCTCGACTTGAAAGTGTCCGTCAAATTATGATTTTTATCGACATGGAGAACGGTTCCATTTTCATCCAAGAGAAGCGTATATCCTTTTTCAATCGCAATGGCTTCTATTTTTTTATTGATCTCCTCCAAAACAGGTTGCAGTAAAATTCCCTCTTGGTTCGTTAAAAACTTTATCGACTTTTCTTCCATGGCTATTAGCTCACTTTGCATCACAGTTAATTCGTCAATTTTTGTTTTCCATTCTTCTGCACTAAACTCTCCTTGTGTTTTCTCGAGTTGAGATCGAAGACGCTCCCATTCTTCTGATTTCTGGCGATAGTTTGATTGCTCTATTTCTTTAAGTTCCTCGAGCTTTTCATATACTGCTTTATATTTTGGCAATTCTCGTACCATCGAAGTGTCAATATATCCGACTTTGCTATCTGGCACAATCGAAGCATTAAAAGAATAAAGGGTAGAAATAAACAATAAGGCAAAAAGAATTTTTGTGTAGGCTTTCATCTATGGTTTTTATTATAGAAGTGAGTGATAGAGATTGCGAAATGGCAATTCTTAATATTGTAAGTTGTTTAAAATCAAGCTTCAAGATAGGGAAAAAAAGTAAGTGTAGGTTTATTTTTTTTCACAAGTGGAGCGCCTATAAAAAATGCAAGGAAAAATAATTGGAGGTTGTAAAACACAATTATTGCAAACTAGATCTAGAACAAAATGCCTCCGCAAACAAGAGGCATTTTGTTCTAGATTCAATGGCATGGAAACTGAACGATAAGTATTTGAAAGAAGAAGAAAATGCTTTTCCTCTTAGACAAACACAAGCCCCCGCCCCTTCTTACAATTTAACAAACCGATGTGCTTCGCCATTCTCAAACACCAACACATAAGTGCCGCTTGCCAAAGCAGAAACATCAATCCGATTTCCATCAAAGTTTTTATACTCCGAAACCAATTCCCCGGAAGTCGTGGTAATCAAAAAATCAAGCTCCGTTTCTTTTCCTTTAATTTCAAGAAAAGCGGTTGTAGGATTAGGAAAAATATCAAATGTCGAGAGAATAGGATTTTCAATCGAAGAGATAACATTGCCATACCTTATCACAAGGTCATTTACGAAATCAGATACATAAATATCATTGTCATAAATCAGGATATCTCCACCATTGACACCTGTATCAAAAATCATTTTATCTGCTCCTACTGTATCAATATCTACGACTGAAATAGTGCTAATTCCATATTCAAAAAAATACAATTCACCCTCCAGTATCATCATGGCCGACGATGGGCCATCTAAGCCCGTGAGGACAGGAATGGGTACTGTACTAGGAACATTTAAATTAATTTTTGATATCCGATCCTCAACATATTCTGAAAAATATAAATCTACCCCATCTGTTGCTAGATTAATAATTTGACTTAAACCAGAGTAGACCCTTATTGGTGTAGCACTAGGTTCGGTTAAATCAAGTTTTGAAATCATATTCGATTCCGAAAAGTACAATTCTGTATTAATTAATAATAAACTTTTAGGATTTCTTAAACCACTAACTACTGTAACAGGATCTGGGTTTGTCTCCGTCAAATCAATTTTTATAATTTTACCAGTATTTACATTTGAACTTTGTTCCGCAATGTATAAGTCATCGCCATTTAATTCTACCCAAGTGGGGCTATCCAAATCAGTCACAAAAATTTCTGGTATTGCGTTTGGAATACTCAAATCAAGTTTTGATATTCTGTTGCTATCTGCTTCTACGATGTATAAAATGTCATTGTGTACTTCTAATCCTAGTGGCCAATCTACCGCTGAGGTAAGGATTTCTTTTTGTGCGTAGAGACTTGCCAACTGACTGATGAGGAGTAGAAAACTTATGAATAGTTTCATATTTTTTTGTTTAAACGACTTGAATAATCTTTATATTTTTTTTATAAATCCCCAGAGATGGTGCCAACCAAAACTATTCTTCCTCCGCAGCCTTATCACTCTTTTTCGGCGGAGCCAATTGATCCTGTTCTTTTGGTGTTGCTTTTTCTGGCAAAAGAGGCGGACTAAAGGATTCCAATTGTTTTTGTTTTTCTACAACGTCATTTTGCTCGATGATGGTTTTAGAATTCAGGACTTTGGATATTCCATTGGTTAAGTCGCGTCTTATACGTTCCGCTTGTTCCTTTTCAATATGACCTTTTTTTTCTGCTTCGCCAATTTCATTATAAATACTTATGGTTTTAAGCAAATTGTCTATTTTCCTGGAGGTTTTTTCTTCCTTGTAAAAGGCAATATTCTTCCATAATTTATCAAACAAGTCCCCTATCCCTTCGATAACTTTTCTTACGCCCAGTAAATCATATTGTTTTTCACTTCCCGAATCAAACCTTAATACTCTGGCGGAATCTGGATTTTCATTTACGAAAGTTGCAATACTTTTATAAATCAATAATACTCCTTCGAAGGACTGACTGACTCGCTCTAGATCTGTAAAATCCTTTCCAACATCGGGAATGATCAAGGATATAATGGCCTCATCGCTTTCCCCTTCGATTTTGATTAAAGATTCCTGCTCTACGATATTTAGTTTTTCTTGGTCTAATAATCTTATTAAGGTCTCTAACCTTTTGATCATTTCTCCAAAAATTGGCTTTTGCTGCCCGAGGAAAGATTTTTCATTGATGTTGGTTGTAAATAATTTTTCCCAATAGGTATTTTCTAAAATCTCCGAAAAGCCTATTGATTTAAGGATTTCCTGTTGAGTATCATCAAATGCTGCAGTGGTCGTATTTGTCAAATTTAGGAGATCAAATTTTTCACTATTCTCAATATTAGTTGTACGTCGAATAAAAACATAGATGTTTGCTATACCATCTCGTACTTCTTTAATTCTTTTTACAATGTCGATCCTTTTCATAAAATCATTCGTTTTTTTTCTTTTTAATTAGAAGACAGTCCTATTTGAAATAATTGGCCAGCGACCAGCCTCTTTTCAATCAATAGTCTAGTCCATCTCTTTTATAATTTTTACAATGCTCGATTCCTTCGCATTTAAAATGCTCAAAAAATAAGCACCAGCACTTAAGGGATTTAAATTTTCAATATAAACGCCTTCTCCCTGGAGTAAGGTTCGACCATTTAAATCAAAAATTTCCCATTGCGTTTCGGGGCTTCCTTTTAGGTAAATTTCATTTTTAAAAGGGTTTGGAAAAACCAAAAACTCTGCTGCTATTGGTTCCTTGGTACTGACAATATTTGAGGTTTCTATATTGTCAATGATGGCACTTAGATATCCTAAATCGCAATCATGTTCGCCATTACTTTTTAAGTATCCTTCGGACTTGAATTGAATATGCAAACTATCGTACATTTCCATTAATTCTATATCCAAACTTACCCTGGATGTTTGCAGCTCGTTGGTTCGCCAAACCAAAACAGAATCCAACCACCCCGCATCGGACTTCCCTCTAAGCGTAAATAGGAATTCAGCCGGCATTTCTATAGAATCAATCCTTAGATCAAAGGAAATATTAAATTTATCGGATTCCGCCATAAAATAATCTTCGATAAAACCAGCCCCTCTACTTTTCGCTTGGTCGTCAGAGGACACACAGGGCATTACATTGTGTATTCGGACCGCAAACCCATCTGTATTTCCTTCCACCTTATCGCAAGGATCACAATCGGCACTTGGACATATATTTGGACAATACCATTCCGCAGGTTTTTCCCGTCCATTCCATAAATCCCATTCTTCAAACATTGGATTTTGTACCTGGCCATTGAGAGTTGTCGAAAGGAACCCGAATAAGAGTAGAACTGTTTTGAGTTTCATTTTTATATTTTTTGAGTTTTTATGATAATCGAACATCAATCAACACAAATCACCACATCTACAATCAATCCAAAAATAACAATTAAAAGTCAAGATTTCCAAAAAAAATAAGCCCCAATGCCAAGTCTTTACAGATTGTTTTTAGCTGTCTAATTCTTCTACAAAATTTAGTATTAAATTTTACTCCAACCCAATTTTTCCAAGAAGCCCAAAATCTACCTTAAACCATATCAGGTTTCCCGGGAAATAAATTTCCGCCAAGTTATTTTCCAGACTTCTTAAAAATTGGCAGCCCATACACCAACTCCCTCATCGTCTCCGAAAGATTATAAGCAATCACCAAATAAGCACTCAATTTTGGATTTGGTATTTTCCCATCTCCCAGCCTGTGAATATGAACCTCATGCCACTTGATATCTAAAAAACCACTGGAATCCAACATTTGAAGTCCAGTCTTAGGAGATGGAATATCCAGGCGGGCGAGATCACCAGCAAAAATGCGATTCGGCAAATCTGGGTATAAGGTAAATGGGCGAGCGATCCCGACCACATCCAACTCGCCTTCTGCTATGGCTCTTTCCATAGTAGCTACGGTTCTAAAACCTCCCGTCAACATCAGCGGCGTACTCAAAGATTTGCGTACTTTATTTACATAATCCAGAAAATAAGCTTCTCTTTCCTGGGTACTTTTTTTCTGACTTGATCCAATCATTGCGGGTCGTTCGTAAGAACCACCGCTGACTTCAATTAAGTCGATTCCTTCTGCTCCCAAAAGCTGTACAACTTCCATAGATTCCTCTTCGGTAAAACCGCCGCGCTGAAAATCGGCAGAATTTATTTTGATTCCGATAGGAAAATGATCGCCCACTTTTTTTCGGATGTTTCTATAAATTTCTAAAACAAATCTGGCTCGATTTTTCAGACTTCCTCCCCACTGATCTTTTCGCTGATTGACCAAAGGAGATAGAAACTGGCTAACCAGATAGCCATGCGCCCCATGTATCTGCACTCCGGTAAATCCTGCCTCTTTCATGATCGCAGCGGTGTTGCCAAAGCGATTGATAATATCGTAGATCTCTGCTTCTGTCAATGCTCTGGGTTGCTTAAACATTACTCCCATTCCTTTCACCTTGGTCTTAACCGCCGATGGAGCGACTACTTCATTGTTGATAAATCCGATAGCTTGTCGACCGGGATGGTTGAGTTGTGGCCAAAGATGAACGCCGGTACCTTTGACGATACTGGCCCATTCTTGCAACAATGCAAAATCCGTTTTATCTTCAACGATGACATTTCCAGGCTCTCCAATCGCCTTGCGATCTACCATGACATTGCCCGTTATTAATAAACCAGAACCACCATCCACCCAGCTTTGGTACGCACGGATAAGCGCCTTGGTGGGGCCATGATGTCTTGGAGACATATTCTCGCTCATCGCAGATTTTGCAATTCGATTTTGTAGCTTAGCGCCACAAGGAAGGAGGAGTTCTTTTTGTAAATTCATAGAATGGTATCACTTTTTTTGTTTTAATGGAGTACGTGGCTTTGCTAGCTAATAGAAAAGCCGAATGGGGTTTTATATTTATGAGGCAAATATCAGGATTGTTATTCCTTGCCCTCTTTTGCTAAATTTTCCATTTCCAATTTTGCGATATTAATAATTTCCGTTTCCTCACCAATGGATACTTCTACCGATTTCCAATTCACTTTTTTAATGTCATCATAAATGGGAGGAAGTAGTTCTGTCCCATAAGTTCCTAAAGTTCCGACTTTCCCATCCTTGAAGGTTTTTAAAACCCTAAATGGTTTCCGCTCAATATTATCATAAGTAAAATCTACTATCGGTTCATTGGCTTCAGAGATGGTCCCGTACTTCCCTTTTAATTTAGCAATAAAATAATAGCCGGCATCTTCAAGGTATTCGTATTCTAAGGGAATGATAATTTTGCAGGATTTATCAAGAAAACCAAATTTGCCTTTTTTCTCAACTACATAGCCCGAGTAACTCGACTTGATCGTATCATATTTTGCTTTACCGATTTCATTATGCTCTACCTCTAAAATTCCATACTTATCTTTTTTCCGATAAATTAAACTTTCATCTGTTCCAACTAATATCTCTTCAAACTGAGGTTCAAAGACGACCTTATCTCCCTTTACATAGCCATGCAAATCATCCTTGGTGGTTATAAAATTGCAATTCACCATGGAACCAAAATGGGATATCTCATCATAAATCAATGGGGTAATTGGTTCATTATTGCTATTAATAAATCCCCACTTTTCATCTTTTTTCACAGAAGCACAGCCCTCTTCATAAAAATGACTCCCATCATCATAATAGGGTGCAATTTTTTGCTCCCCTAAAGAATCGACATATCCTAACTTATTGTCGACATAGATCTGCATCATTCCACTATACATTCCACTAAATGACTTATAGGAAAACCGAATGGCTTCCGTCGTTTTTTTATTGATGTCTTTATCGTATAAATGTCCATCTATATAAATCAAATCAGTGCCTTCAATATGCCGAATGTTTTCGACTCCTTTTTCAAGTTTGAGATTTCCATTTACATCCATGATATTCGACAATCCATCTTTTATTACGATACAGGTTTCGTCACTAAGTCCATTTATTCTATCATAAATAAACTCCGTAATTTTATTATTTGACCGATCTACAAATCCACATTTCCCATCCTTGTACACGGCGACCATTTGACCTATGGCCGGTCCGCTACCGCTGTATACCGCAGGTATCGCGATCTTAAAATGTTCATCTAAAAAACCGATTTTCTTGTCAATCGTAAATCTCCTTAAGTTAGCGCTATTCTTTGACCCTACATCATCAAACTCCGATGGACAATGGGAAGTGCCATTGTTTTTTAGAATGCTGAATCTTTTATTTTTCTTCACTACCCACAAGGAATCATTTTGCCTCATAAAAAGATCGTAAATCGGCTCGATCAATACTTGTTCCTCGCTGTCCATCAGCCCTGATTCGGTGGGCTTGAATCGAAAATGGTAAGTGGTGTGATCATTGGTTTGTAAAGCATCGTATTTAAAGGGGATGACGATATTATTGGAGGTGTCGATGACCCCACTTACAAAGTTTTTGGTCATCACTGCTTTCCCATATTTGAAATGATTGCCGGTGGTATATTCCAATGGAATCTCCAGTTCGCCTTTGAGGTTTAAAAAACCACAATGGTCGCCGTCATATACCAGTGCTAATTTAGAATAAAAACGAAAGATGTAATCATAAGTAGGTGCTAAGATTATATTTCCTAAACTATCCATTATCCCATGTTTTTCAGTATTGAGATTCTTGATGATGGAAAGACCGTAGTTTCCATCATAAAGGATTTCTATGGAATCGGATAGTAATTTTTCTTGCGCATTGATGGAGCAAGAGAGCAGCAGAGCAAGGATGATAAAACAGTTTTTTGTTTTCATATTTTACTTATTATTCAGCATAAAGGGATCCTCTTTTGACTAATTATTTCTTTACGGAAAAGCCACAAGCTTCTACCGTTTCCTTAATAGATTTTTGCATATCCACTTTGGGATAAGCTAAGGCTCTCCTGGAGTTTTCTAATTCCAAAAAAGTATTCGCCGTCTGTACCTCTACAAAATGATAAGGGTCTAATCCCGTTTGTTTTTTAAATAATTTACAATACCCCTTAACCAGAAGCGCAAGGCTGCGCACCATAAAATCAGGAAGCAAAATAACCCTTCGTTTTTTACCTAGTGCAGTAGCAAACATTTGTACGAGCTTGGTCCAGCTAACATTTTCAGATCCTATGATCCAGTGGCTTTTGTATTCTTTAGTATTTAATACCCCTAAGACCGCCTTGGCGACTTGTTCTACCGACATGATGTTGGTTCCTCCTTGGGTATAAAATACAAATGGCATTTTATCAATATACTCGACAAGTGGTTTCCAAAGTGGAACCTTCCCCGGTGCGGCACCAAATACATAAGGAATTTCTACAGTGGAAACTTGCAATTTATTTTGAGCCAGGTCTACCGGTTTTATTTGTTGAAGATATCTACTTTTTATATAGGGATGTTTTTCTTTTAATTTCCATTCTGGCCGAGCTCGGTCAAAGTGAGAAAAATACGATCCGAGTATAACTATTTTTTCTATTCCCGTCTCCAAGGAAGCCTCCACCAATCTCAAACAAGGAACTACATTTTCTTTATAATAAAAGTCCGTCGCATCGCCAATGGGCATGGTCCTATCATCTGCTCCTCCACAAAATACAACAAAATCAAATCCCTTTAATCTATCCACCAAAACTTCCAAAGCCATCGCATCTAAATCGAGATGCAGTAAGTCAAAATCTGATTCCGCCTTTGGCAATTTTGAACGATGCGCAATACTTACTGCAAAATCATTACTAGACAGCTCCTTAGAAAGATGGTATCCAATAAAACCTAATCCTCCGATCAGCAAAACTTTCTTAGACATTTAATATTTTTTAGGATAAAAGGCTCTTGCATCTTCCTTAATGCTCTGTCTTAAAAAAATGGGCGATCATTTCTTTGTCTTGCGTCCGATGAGCAATTAAGGGTTCCGATTGGCTTTGCAAATATTTCTTTATTGGCTTTTTTAAAATGGAAACAATAAATTTTCGAAGCGCGGGTACTTTGCGTTTCTCTTTTTCAAAATAAGTTTCCATAGTGTCTTTCCTAAAATTGAGAATATCATTCAACAGCTCCCCATCTTCGTAATACGCACAATGGAAGTTTTTCTCCGCAAAAGATTTGGGTAAAAAATCAAGTGCGCCTAATCCGTTGATTTCAAAAGATCGAGATAAGAAACGGTCATACAACATCCTGCAAGTCGCCCCACCTCCCAGGTTAAAAATCCTTTTGGATAAGTGTTCTTGTTTTTCTATTGCATTTAGGAATGCTCTTGCGGTATCCGTTGGAGTAGCAATTTCTAAGGATGTTTTTAAGGGTTGATGAAACAATAATTTAGACATTTTATGACCGCCCATGATTGCGGCTAACCTAAAAATACTCCAATCCAATTTGGATCCTTTTATTATATCTTCCGCTTCAATTTTTGTTTGGGCATATTCATCTCTCGCACTTGGAATTAAGGGATCATCGATTTTTATCCAAGGCGTTTCCAATCGGTCTCCATAGACAGAAATGGAAGAGCTGTAAATAAAAAATGCATTCGGAGATTTTAGTTCTAGAAAGCCAATTAATTTTTCTGTGCCTGTTGTATTTACTTGATAGCTTAGTGTTGGTTTTTCGTCTGCCAAAGGTGGGATGATCGCGGCCAAATGGATAACGACGTCTTGCCCTGCACCTATTTTCAGGAGATCTCTTTCATTAAAAATATTTCCATATACAATATGGATGGACTTCTTGTAAGGTGCAAATTTTCTTTTAGAGCGATAGGTTTTCAAATCAAATACCGTAATGTCATAAAGTTCTGAATGCTCAAATAATTGTTTTAATACTTCAAAACCGATGGTACCAGAAGCACCTGTTAACAATACTTTTTTCCTTTCTCTCATTGCTAATGGTTCTTCTTTTGTTCTAATTTTAAGCGTAGCTATTCAGCCGGTAAGGCTGCAGTAGGCAAGTGTTTTTTACCCTTGGCTCGGTGAATGCTATTGCATTCCATCCGAGATGGCTATCGGCCTCTGGCCACTACCAAATCCCTTTTTTGTTATTTAAAAAGCTTTCATTCGAGCGGAATAGTCCCCTTTTTTTTAGTAATTATAAGCCTCAATAATAAAGTTAGAAACCCATCGCTGGTACTCTTCCGATTTAAAGTTTCGCCAGTGTTGATTCAATTCCATATCACTTTCCATCGCCTGATTGAAATTCCGAACAGGGTTCTCTCGGTTTAAGGCGTTTGATATTTGTTTGCGGACAGACTTATCTGGAATATCTTCCAAAAAATCCTTCATGATCGACAGTTGATCTTGAGTATTTAGCTTTTCTATTTTTACGTAATCTTCTATTTTTCGTTCTAATTCAGCGATTATTTTTTCCTGACTTGCTTTCTCACCAGGACCTTCTATGGACTGATCGACTTTTGTGATTTTGGAAGTATACCTATGGATATAACAAGTGTTACCAATCATTATTTCTTTCGCTATTTCTTTTATTACGGATGGTTTTATTATGGACATTAATTTATTTTATTAAAAAATTTCTAAAAACTTCACAAAGATCAGTAATTAAAATCAATCCTGAGCTTTCTTAAAATGCAAAAAAGTAGCGGCTTATTCCTGGTACACTTTTATTTCTCAACGATTAGAAACCTGTTTTCCATTTCAAGGCCATTCAACCATGCTTTCGTACAGATTCTACTTCCATTTTCTAAATTAAATTCACCGACCAAGGTATCCACTACATTTGGGTTCAATTCGATCAAGGTAGTCGATTGATTCCCCTCGTAGTAATCGGAAGGATAAACAGTCAGGATTAAATTTCCATTCCCATCTTCCCCTAATCGGTGCATATTCGGAGCGTCCAAATTTGCATTAAAAGCATATTCAAACTCATTGCCTTTTTTATAGTAAACTTTGATCTTAGACGCCTCAAAATCTTCTTCGCTATTGATCAAATTTTCGCCTTGTGCATTTTTATATAAAAGATCTACATTGACATCAACTAGAACACAACAGTCTTTATCCTTATCACAAGCGCTTGTTCCAAAGATCAGGATTCCTGTAATCAGCATGGAGATGAAATAGGATAATTCTTTTCTCATTTCTTTATTTTTTTGCTACTTGATTCAATTGGTTTAAAATCTTCCGCGGTGGTAAAATACTCCAATCCGAATACCAATAGCATCGAACTGAGGAAAGATACCCTTCCCTGTAGACGGTGCAGCTGATTGAGCACATGATTAGCGGGTTGAATGTCATCAACTTAGTGCCTACCTTCAAAATAGGCTCTACGTTGAACTCGAATAAAATCAACTAAAAGCCTCTTCTTCTCAACCCAAATCTTTCCTTAAGTTGATGCCATTCGATTAGCGGGTTGGCCTCTTATCAGCTATGATCGCTATACCTTTTGTAATTCTTGGGCTTTCCAATCAGGACTGCCTATAACACAAGACGGACCAAGTTTTCATTCAAGATTCATTCCACCAAAATAACAATAAAAAGCCAAAACCAAGCTAAAACAACGATTAATCCTCCCCCACCAAAGCATGTCCTTTCTTCCAAATCGCAACTAGCAAAATCAAACAAAACTCAACAATCCGCCCAATAGCGCTCCGCCAAAGATAATCCAAAGCGTATTCAATTTCTTAAAATAAAAATAGACAAAAAACGAAATCGCACAGATCACTCCCGTCTTCCAATCAATCAAAATACTCTCTGCCATTTTAAAACTAACGACCACCATCACCGCTACCGCAGCCACATTCACCGCCTCCAAAAAAGCTTTTAAAGGCGCGCTCTTACGCATTTTATGAATCAAAGGGTTGAGGGCCCAAACATAGAAAAAGGAAGGAATAAAAATACCAAGCGTGGCCAATCCCGCGCCAGCATAACCGCCCACCTTATAACCAATAAAAGTAGCCGTAGACAAGACCGGCCCCGGCGTCACTTGCCCAACGGCAATCGCCTCTACCAAATCCGAATGCGTCAACCAACCCGCTTGTTCAATCAATTCGCCATCGAGGTAAGCAAAGAGCACATAACCGCTCCCGAAAAGAACGGCACCAACTTTTAAAAAGATAAAAAACAATTTCCACTTGGAATAAGGAATGGAAGTGGCGGCGAAAAAAAGAAGGATTGGAGCAATGCTGCTATTCAATTGCGATCTATTGCTGGCCAGGTGAAAAACCAAGACTAAAAGTCCGGCCGCCAGGATGCAAAGAATTTCATTGATGCCCAGGAAAGAGGCCGCGATGACGGCGATACCGATGGCGGCTAAAAACTGAGTTTTAACAGCCTTTTTTCCGAGTTTGATAATGGCACCGACGATAAAAGAAAGTACCGCCGCTTTGATGCCATTGATGATGGGAATCACCCAGGCAATTTCACTGAATTTTTCAAAAAAAACAGCCACGGCCAAGGTTAGTAAAACAGCAGGAAAGATAAAACTCATTCCAGCTACAAAGAGCCCCATAGCGCCGCCGCGGTGGTAGCCGCAATGCATGGTCATCTCCGTTGAATTCGGGCCGGGAATCAGATTGGTGGCGCCCATGTAGTCTAGAAATTCTTCCGTTGTCAGCCACTTTTTTCTTTCTACTAAATCTTCTTCCATCATGGCTACGTGAGCGGCAGGGCCGCCAAAGGCGACAAAGCCCAGGCGTAGGAAGTATTGAAATATTTCTTTCATTGGTAATTGCTTTGGAGTTTTGTAATCGCTAGTCTATTTATTCTAAAAAGAGGTCTCACCTTATTGAAAAGATAAGACCTCTTTGGGAGTTTAAACACTCCCCCACACTGCTCTATCCGTTCTATATTTCTCCAGTGATCGCCTCAGATACATTGATAATGTGGTCTCCAGCTCTTTCTAAAGAAGAGAAAACATTATTGTAAATCATGGCTGTTTTAGAGTTGTAATCTTCGTTTCCGATGCGTTCGTTGTTGTGGTCTCGAAGTTTATTTCGCATTGCGTTAATTGCTTTTTCAGCAGCTTTCGCTTCGTCTTGGCTCACGTCATCGTAACTTGGTGAATTTAGATTTTTCACCATGATTGCAAAAGCCTCATCTACGGTATCGATCATTTTATTGAGATTATCTCTTTGCTCTGGCAAGAAGTAATCCTGGTCTTCAATTTTGCGCTCAATGGTTTTCGAAATTTGGAAATAGATATCTCCGATTCTTTCCAAATCATTACAGATATTCAAAATGGAACGGAGTCTCAAACTGGTCTTTGGTGTATTTTCTCGGCTAGAAAGTTTGGACATATATTCGGTGATCTCAATTTCTAGTCGATCGGTAATTTTCTCGTATTTTTTGAGTTTCTTCAACATCTTCTTCTGCTCTTTAGCATCGGTTGAATTGATTAGTATCTTAGCGAAACCAGACATTCTTGCGGTAATTTCACCAAAATGAGCAGCTTCTTTTTGCAGCTCAATTGTTGCCAATTCTGGTGTTCTGATTCCAGCACCAATGAATTTCAATTTTCCTTCGTTCTCGTCTTCATCTTCTTTCATAGGAACACTCCATATTGCAGCTTTTACTAAGAAAGGTACAAAACCCAAGAGCATGATCACGTTCAATAAATTAAATGCGGTATGGAAGGCAGATAGTCCGATTGGCATTCCTTCAGAGGAATAAGGATCACCCATCCCCATACTTTCGGTAAAGTTTGCTAAAAGGGGAAGGAAAAATGGCAATAAAATCACCATCCAGGTCACCCCTATTATATTAAACATGGAATGTATTCTTGCAGATCGCTTTGCATTGGTATTACCAACCATAGAAGCCAATTCCGCTGTAATCGTGGTACCGATATTTTCTCCCAAAATCATGGCTGCTGCTACTTCAAAAGGCAACCAGCCTTGTGCGCACATCGTCAAGGTAATCGCCATCGCAGCACTAGAAGACTGAACGATAACTGTCACCAATGCACCGATCATTACGAAAAGGATTCTGGATAGAATTCCCCAACCGGTAAATCCGGCAAGAAAATCAAGCACTTCTGCATTTCCTTTCAAATCAGGAACCGCTCCTTTTAAGTAACTCAGACCGAGGAATAAAATCGAAAAACCTAGAAGAAATTCTCCCCAGTATTTTATTTTCCCTCTTCCGGCAAGAATCATTGGTACCGCAAGGGCAAAAAGTGGAATGGAATAATGGGCTAATTTGACTTTAAACCCAAGAATCGAAACCAACCAACCGGTAATGGTAGTACCGATATTGGCTCCCATCATCACCCCAGCAGATTCGACCAAGGAAAGTAAACCTGCATTTACAAAGGAAACGGTCATTACCGTAGTTGCTGAAGAAGATTGCACCAAAGCAGTGATCAGGAATCCGGTAAAGACACCGAGAAACCTATTTTTGGTCATACTTCTCAAAATATTTCTCAATTGAGATCCGGCAGCACGCTGAATACCATCACTCATGATTTTCATTCCGTAAACGAAAAAGGCCAATGCGCCCAGGATTTGTACGATGTCCCAAAATCCAAATTCCATAATAACTGTTTGTTTAAGTGTAGTTAATTAGAGTTTATTCTAAATAATTTAGTATGGCTAAAAAATCGTCTTTTGTTTCCACTCTGCTTGCTGCCCTTCCGTGGTCACGGTTCCTTCACTTTGAGTATTAGTGTGGCAGAGCCTTATGAACCTCCGTTGTCGGTTTGTCATACTCAACCCGCTGGGATCGTTCACTCATTCACCATAATAGCTACGGCTATTAGGTTCCGGGCGTTTCTTGATTGGAAATAAAATTACTTGCGTGAACCTCCTTTGTCGGTTTCTTCATTTTTATCTCATAAAACCATTTTAGAATAAACTCTATTGATTCCCTTCTTGTTAAAAACGGTGCAAAAATAAGATTTTCCGATTTAGGAAAGAGGTTTCTTAGCAAAAATTAAAAATGAATATCCATTTGTGCTCTTACCAGAAAAGCATCATCACTACCGTCTTTTTCAATTAAGGAAAAATCCGTTTGTACTTTCAATTTATGACCGACAATGAATTTTGAAATCCCTAGCGTATAGTGATTTTCATCATTCGCTACCCCCTCGCTTGGGTTGATGTCTGTATACCTAAGTGCTATTTCATAATTGCTTTTCAATAAATATCCAAGGGATAGATTTAATCCCGTTCCAGTATAAAAGGTGCCAATCGGTACATCGCCAGCCTCAAATACAAATGGATCATTATTCGCCGCTTTCTTATCCGCATATTCCATCATAACAGAGAATCCTTGGTATTTAAACATCAAGTCAGCAAAGAAAGTCGTTAAATCTCTCCCGACATAATTGCCGTCTGAATCCTGAATAAAACTACCGTTTTGGCCTCTTTCCCGAACGGCATTTTGATTGATATCGTAAGTCAAGCCGATGGCAAGTTTGGGTGTTTTTTCTCTTTTGATATCCGAGCCCACATAATCCCCTTTTGAAGCAAAATCGCCCATTGGCAGGTAATCTACGTGAAAGGTATAGTCGGACCCACCGAAATTCCCTTCGGTTACGTTTCGACCTTCTCCTTGTGTCAGTGCAATCGTTGACTTTATAACAGATTTTCCTGCTTTGAATTTATGTTTGAGTTGTAAACCCATATCTCGGTCGATATTAAAGCGAGAATTCAAGCGAGAACGGTCTACAAACTGAAGGTTTCCGGAGGAAATCACTCGTTCGCGATTTCCTGGTAATTTTCGTTGGCCGAAAAGGATGGAGAAACCTTGGAAGAAATTCCATTCTACCGAGGCATCCAAGATGAACTTGGGAGTTGTTCGGAATTCAGAAGAAATCCCTCCGCTATTGTCTCGGTTAGACAGCCCTAGCTCAAATTTGTATTTGATCTTAGGCGAAACGGCCCAGCCATCAAATTTCAATCGAGAACGACGAATCAAAAAGGCCGATTCCTGATCTTCCATATTGGAAAATTTATCTTCTGCCAATGTCCATTCACTGGTATAAAGATTTTGAAAGCGGAAGCCAAACTTAAGATAAAAGGTGGAA